>JARFQM010000359.1 GCA_029287755.1 Desulfofustis sp.
ACTCTGGATCATATCAGTCGCATCTATGATACGTCGCACCCGCTTGGCGATGCCAGGCGCAAAGGCTGACGGATACACATTACCAGGAGTTCTACGAATGACCATAAAATCAACCACAATTCTCTCTGTACGACACCACGACCAGGTTGTCGTCGCCGGAGACGGGCAGGTTTCGCTGGGCAATACTGTCATCAAGCACAATGCCAGAAAGGTGCGCAGACTTTACCATGATCAGGTTGTCTGCGGTTTCGCCGGCGCCACCGCCGATGCGTTCACGCTGTTTGATAAATTCGAGGCTAAACTGGAGCAGTACAACGGCAATCTCATGCGCTCAGCGGTGGAACTTGCCAAGGACTGGCGAACGGATCGCATGCTCAGGAGGCTCGAGGCCATGCTTATCGCCGTGGATAAAGATCACAGCCTGCTTATTTCGGGAACCGGTGACGTCATTGAACCCGATACGGGTGTCCTGGCCATTGGCTCCGGCGGGCCTTTCGCCCAGGCCGCGGCTCTCGCCCTGGTCCAGAAAAGCCAACTTGATGCCGAAGAAATATGCCGCACCGCCATGGAAATAGCAGGATCGATCTGCATTTACACCAATCAGGAAATTATTCTGGAAACACTATGAAAAAAATTCAGTCATTGACCCCGCGCGAGACCGTCGCCGCGCTGGACAAGTATATCGTCGGCCAAAGCGATGCCAAGCGCTCCGTTGCCATTGCCTTGAGAAACCGCTGGCGCAGGCGTCAGGTTCAACCGCCGTTGAGGGAGGAAATTGCTCCCAAAAACATCATCATGATCGGGCCCACCGGAGTGGGTAAAACCGAGATTGCCAGACGTCTGGCGATACTCGCCGAATCGCCGTTTCTCAAGGTCGAAGCATCCAAGTTCACCGAAGTGGGGTACGTGGGCAGGGATGTAGAGTCGATGATCCGAGACCTGGTTGAAATCGCCATCAACATGGTCAAAGAAGAGGAAAAGAAGCGGGTGGAAGGAATAGCCGAAGCCCATGCCGAGGATAAAATACTCGATCTCCTGCTGCCGCCATCACCGGATCGGCCAGGCCCGCTGTCCGATAACGGTCCCGGAGGAGATAAATCCTTCACCCTGGTTACCGGCGGCGATAAAACCTCAACCCCGGCCACCCAGGAGCATGAATCATCCACCAGGGAGAAGATTCGCACCATGCTCAGGCAAGGAAAGTTTGATTCCAGGGAGCTGGAAGTCGTCCTCGATGAGGCCAAGTCTGCGCCCATGGTTGAGATCATGACGACCGCGGGGTTGGAAGACATGCAGTCCAACCTCCAGGATGCCTTCAGCAAGATGTTTCCGCGCAAGAAAAAGGAGCGAAAACTCAAAGTCCCCGAGGCAATGGAGGCACTCAAGCAGCAGGAAATGGAACGTCTGGTCGACCGGGACAAAGTGCTCAAGGAGGCCCTGCGGCGTACCGAGGAATCGGGCATTATTTTTCTTGATGAAATCGATAAAATCGCCAGCCGCCAGGGCACCCACGGGCCGGATGTTTCCCGTGAAGGGGTCCAGCGAGACCTGCTGCCCATCGTCGAGGGGGCAACCGTCAACACCAAGCACGGCATGGTGAAAACCGATCATATCCTGTTCATCGCCTCGGGTGCTTTTTATGTGAGTAAACCTTCGGATCTGGTGCCAGAACTTCAGGGCCGCTTCCCCATTCGGGTAGAACTCCAATCGCTGGGCAAGGACGAATTTGTCAGAATTCTCACTGAACCCGAAAATGCGCTCACCAAACAGTACACTGCCTTGATGGAAACCGAGGGAATTGCACTCTCCTTCTCCGCTGATGCCATTGAGGAAATGGCCAGGATTGCCGTCGAAGTAAATGAAAATACCGAGGAAATTGGTGCTCGCCGGCTGCACACCATTATGGAGCGGGTGCTTGACGATCTGTCTTTCGACGCCTCTGAGAAAGGGGAGCAGGCAATAGAGATCACAGCGGACTATGTGCGTGCCCAGCTCAAGAATATAGCAGAGGATCAGGATCTAAGCAGATTTATTCTCTAGAGAAGGTGGCTTGTAAAGGGCCTGTAATGTTGAGCGGGCGGCAGCCAGGTCCCGACAGGGGGCCTGCCTCCGCAGCAACGGGGCTCAATGGGTTTGCTGCTTGAAGCTCCTTTTGCGCCGCATGGGCTCTATCATTTTCTTCTCGAATTTGAGAGGATCGTAGCCGAACAGCTCGGTGATACTCACGCTCAAATCCTTGGAGGGGCGAACCGTGAAGTTTCTGTCGATTTCCACGTCGACTTCTCCCTCACCGGCAAAGTGCAGGGTTAAGGAGAACGGACAGGAACCGTGGTAGTTGAAAAGCAGCTCTTTTAGCTCCTCCAGCCTGATCCTGCTGACCGTGTCCGCTTCGAGCCTGGCGTGCACAGCCTGGGTGTATTTCTGCCTTGCCTCCGGCAGCGAATCTATTTCTTCCGCTACTACCTTGATACCCTGATCACTCTTCTGCACCGTTCCGCGGACGACCACCGGTTCCGTACTGTCGAGCAGTTTATAGCAATTGGCGTAGGTTTCCGGAAAGACGAGAATTTCCACCGACTCGAGTACGTCTTCAAGGGTGACGAAGGCCATCGGTTTCCCCTGTTTATTCTTGTGCTGCTTGACGGTACGGATGAGTCCGCCGACCCTCACCGGCTGGCCGTCGTTGAACAATTGGAGGTTGGTGATGTCCGAATCGGTAATCGTTCTGAGCTCTTCGAGTGGTTCATCGAGTGGATGGCCGGTGATATAGAAACCGACGGTCTCTTTTTCGTATTTGAGCTTCTCGAGCTCATCCCATTCATCGATATCAGGAAGAATGATCTCGGCAACCCGGGTGTCGGCCGTGGCCGGTGCCACGTTGAATATTGACATCTGGCCGCTCATCTGATCACGCTGGTGGGCTTTGGCCTGATCCATCGCCTGGGGCAGTATGGTAAGCAGTTGGGATCGTTTACAGCCGAGCGAGTCGAACGAGCCGGATTTGATCAAACTTTCGATAACCCTGTTGTTGACGCTGCTGGAATGGACGCGGTTGCAAAAATCGACCAATGAAGAGAAGGGGCCGTTCTCCTCGCGTTCCTTGATAATGTTGATGAGAGCCGCCTCGCCGACGTTTTTGACGGCCGCCAGACCAAAGCGGATTTTATCATCGTGCACGCTGAAGTCCTGGACGCTCTCGTTGATGTCGGGAGGCAGCACCTCGATGTGGTGCTCCCGACATTCGTTGATGTAGAGGACAACCTTATCGGTATTGTTCATGTCGCAGGACAGCAGGGCAGTCATGAACTGGGCCGGGTAGTGGGCTTTTAGATAGGCAGTCTGGTAGGCGATAAGGGCATAGGCGGCGGAGTGTGATTTATTGAATCCGTAGCCTGCGAATTTGGCCATCAGTTCGAAGATGTCCTCGGCCTTTTTTTCATCTATGTGGTTGTCGCGAGCCCCGGCCATGAACTTTTCCTTCTCCTGGTTCATCACCTCCGGTATTTTTTTACCCATGGCCCTTCTGAGGATGTCCGCATCACCAAGACTGTAATTGGCCAGCACGTTGGCGATCTTCATCACCTGTTCCTGGTAGACGATGACGCCGTAGGTTTCTTCCAGGATCGGTTTGAGCTGGGGCAACGAGTAATTGGCTTCCTGGCGGCCGTGCTTGGTGTTGACGAAATCCTTGACCATGCCCGATTCCAGCGGGCCTGGGCGATAGAGGGCGACCAGGGCGATGAGATCGGTGAACTGTTCCGGCGCCATGTCAACCAGCAATTCTCTCATGCCGCTGCTCTCAAGCTGGAAAATGCCGAGCGAATTGCCATTGCAGAGCAGCTTGAAGGTTTTCAGATCGTCCATGTCAATGGTCGAAATGTCGAGCTCCTTGCCGCAGTCACTCTTGATGTGATCAAGCGCTTTCTTGATCACCGTCAAGGTCTTCAGACCAAGAAAATCGAACTTGATGAGTCCGGTCATCTCGGTGTGCTTCATGTCGTACTGGGTGATCGTTTCCCCATCCTTGCCCTCGCAGACAGGCAAATACTCGGTGATGGGGCGGGGGGAAACCACCACTCCCGCGGCATGGGTGGAAGTGTGCCTGGCCAGTCCCTCGAGGGTGCGGGAGATCCGCAGCAGCTCAGCTACTCTGGGGTCGAGGTCGGCGGCTTCGGTGAGTTTGGGTTCCTGGGCGATGGCTTTTTCGATGGTCATGCCGAGTTCCTCCGGAATCAGCTTGGCTATCTTATCGACATCGCCGAAGGCTATATCCAGGGCCCGTCCCACGTCTCTGATTACGCCTCTCGCCTTCATCGAGCCGTACGTGATGATCTGGGCCACATGTTCACTACCGCCGTATTTGTCGCGCACGTAATCCAGCACCTCGCCCCGCCGTTCCTGGCAGAAATCGATATCGAAATCGGGCATGGATTTACGCTCTATATTGAGAAAACGTTCGAAAATAAGGCCGTAGGGAATGGGGTCGATATCGGTGATACCCATCGCGTAGGCCGCCAGGCTCCCGGCTCCAGAGCCGCGTCCTGGGCCGACCGGAATCTTCTGGTCCTTGGCCCAGTTGATGAAGTCTGCAACGATCAGGAAGTACCCCGGGAACCCCATTTCGATGATGACATCGATCTCCTTTTTAAGACGATCCCGGTACAGTGCTTCCGTCTCCGGGCTCAGTGGAGATTTTTTCCTCATTGCACTAAAGCGCTGTTGAAGACCATGGCGACAGGCCTTGGCAAACATCGTTTCAAGCGTCTCTCCCTCGGGCAGGGGGAAGTTGGGAAAATGGAATTGGCCCAGTTCGATTTCTAGATTGCAGCGCTCGGCCACCTCAAGGGTGTTGGCCAGGGCTTCCGGACAGTAATCGAAGGTTTTTTTCATCTCCTCGGGTGACTTGAAATAGAAGTCGTCGGAGGCGAATTTGAACCGTTTCGGATCGTTTACCGTCTTGCCGGTCTGAATACAGAGCAGTACATCGTGGGCCTGGGCCTCCTCCTTGTTCAGGTAATGGCAATCGTTGGTGGCCAGCAGTTTTATCCCCAGTTCACGGCTCAGCCGTATAAGGCCCTGGTTGACCGTCTGTTGTTCCTCGATGCCGTTTTCCTGAAGTTCGAAGTAGTATCGATCGCCGAACAGCTCTTTCATTTCGATGGCTTTTTCCCGGGCCTCGGCATAGCGATTGTGAGAAATGAGCCAGGGAACTTCGCCGTGGAGGCAGGCGCTAGTGGCGATGAGATCATTGCTGTATTGCTCCAGGAGTTCCTTGTCGATGCGCGGACGATAGTAGAATCCTTCAAACTGGGCAATCGACGACAGCTTCAGCAGATTTCTGTAGCCCTGGTAATTCATGGCCAGCAGGATAAGGTGAAAGGCGGGGCCGGCCTCTCCCGACACCTTTTCTGCCCGACTGTTTGGGGCTACGTAAAATTCGCAGCCGACGATGGGCTTGATGCCTGCTTTTTTGGCCTTGTCATAGAATTCGAGAGCGCCGTACATGGCGCCGTGATCGGTCACGGCCACGGCCTCCATCTCGTATTCTGTACATTTATTCAGTAATTTGGGGAGTTGTATGGCCCCGTCCAGCAGACTGTGCTGGGTATGGACGTGTAGATGAACAAATCCTGCACTCATGGTTGGTCTGGGAGTCCTATGGTTTTTTCGAGATTTGCATTGGTGAAAATTGCTCCGCTCACATCGGCATCGGTGAAGTTGGCCAGCAGCAGATTCGCCCCGCTGAAGTCGGCTCCTCTCAGGTCGGCATTGCTCAGATCGGCCCCCGGCAGATTCGCATGATTGAGGCGTGCGTCCCTGAGATTTGCGCCGTTCAGGTTCGCTCTTCTGAGATTGGCGTAGCGCAGGTCGGCACCGCTTAAATCAGCGTCTCCTAGATTGGCTTTAATCAGCGAGGCTTCTTTGAGATCCATCCCTGCCATGTTGCACCCGGGACAGTCTCCGGCGAGGCGCTTGACAGTGAGGCCGGTGTCGTTTGCCGGCGAGGCTTTTATTTCAACCTCCCTGGCCCGGGATGGAGCGCTGTCAACAGGAGGCGCAGAAGATTCGCCTTGCTGTGAGGCAATCTGGCCGCGTACCGAGCGGGGAGGACTGGTCTTATTGATCTGGGCCGCCAGAGACTGCGGGTCGCCCTCCACCATTTGTGCCGTGTAGTAGGCAGCCCCATTGGTGGTGAAGAAAGTGAGCTTGTCCGCCTGCTGATTGTCGAAAACCGTATAGCACTTGATATCACCGTAGTACCAGACTCTGAATTTCAAACAGAGCTGGTTGTTTTCGGTTAAATCCCACCTGCCCACGTCGCTCATTTTTTCGTTGTCGACTGCTGACAGCAGTCCGCTTTGGTCGAAATAGACCGTCCCGCTGAAGTCATAGGCCGACATGATCAGGGAGTTGTCAGAGACGATTTGGAAAATCTGCTCGGCCGTGAGCTGGGTGCTTTCCTGCCTGCTTGCCTGCTTGGAAGTGATGGGCCCGCAACCTGAAATAAGCACAAGCGTGGAGCACAGTAGAAAATGGACAACGCTTTTCATGAAATTTTACTCCCAGAAAGCTTTGAAAAATTCGGGGGAAGGAATTTCCAGAACGATGCTTGAAAATACCACGATCAACACCGATTGTGCATAAAAAAAGTGGAACGCTAATTAGTTGAAATTAGGTTGTGTGGTAGAATATATAATGACAATTCAGTTACTTGCGGGACCCATAAAAAATGGTTCGCGGCCAGACGCTGTCTATACCGATTGTCCGCTGCCCTGCAAAGTTCATCTGAGACGGGTTTTCAGATTACCTGGAAGTGGCTTTGTAGAGCCAGATATAACCCAGAATGCCGGCGCTCAGAGAGGCGAACAGAATACCTATTTTGGCATTGAGCAGGGCCTCGGGCTGAGACTCGAAGGCGAGTGTCCCGATGAAGATCGACATGGTGAAACCTATGCCCGCCAGCAGGCCGATGCCGAAAATCTGCGACAGGGTAACCCCCTGTGGGAGATTGCCCAGTTTTAATTTTACAATCACCCAGGAAAAGCAATAAATACCGACGACTTTGCCCAGTAACAATCCGGCGATCACGCCGATGGTAACCGGCTGCAGAAGGATTTCTCCAAGCTTGCCGAAGTCTATGGGGATCCCGGCATTGGCGAGCGCAAATAAAGGGACTATGGTGAACGATACCCAGCCATGCAGCACATGTTCCATGCGCTGGAGCGGGCTCTCCATCCGGTGAACCCCGTTCTCTATGGATTGCAGAAGGGCCTGTTTCTTGCTGTTTCGCAACACATTGAGCATTCTAGAATCTGAAGACTCGTCAATCTGATCCTGGAATTTTTTAAGCAGATCAGTCATTGCCTCACTGAACATGTGGCCGCTGAGAGAGGAGCGCGCCGGAACGGTAAAGGCGGTAAGCACACCGACAAGCGTCGCATGAATTCCCGATTTCAACATCGCCAGCCAGAAAATAAAACCGATCACGGCGTAGGGGAGTGGGCTTCTCACTCCCGCCAGATTGGTACCGACCAAGAGCAGAAAACAGAACCCCGAAAAAAGAAGGGCGCCCATATGGACGGTGTCGGTATAGAACAGCGCGATTACAAGGATCGCTCCGATATCGTCGACGATCGCCAGAGCAAGCAGCATCGCCACCAGCGGCTTGGGAACCCGAGAGCCGAGCAGGGCAACGATGCCGACCGCAAAAGCTATATCGGTGGCCATCGGTATGCCCCAGCCATTGGCCGCCGGGCCCGACGGGTTTACAGCCAGATAAAACCCGGCAGGCACGACCATGCCGCCGACAGCCGCTCCTATGGGCAGAATAGCTTGTTTCAGGTTGGACAACTCACCGATCAGTATTTCTCTTTTTACCTCGAGGCCAATTACAAAAAAGAACAGGGCCATCAGTCCATCATTGATCCAGTGCTGGATGGATTGAGAGATATAATACTTCTCGGTACCGATAGTGAACTTAGTGTGAAGAATGGCGTCGTAGACCGGATGGAACGGGCTGTTGGCGATGACCAGCGCAGCAGCCACGCAGATCATCAGCAAAATTCCCGACGAGGTTTCCTGGTGGAGAAATTCCTCTATGGGGGTAACCACCTGTTTGAAAGTCTTCTCGATTGAAGAGTCGGAAGAGGAACCCGGGGTTTGCGTGTGCCGTTCGGCCATTGTAATCAGAAATCTTTGAGAACAGTTAAATCAGGCAGGTCAAGGATCCAGTCGCTGCTTTTAAACCAGAACTCCTGCATGGCCTTAAGGGCACCAGAGCCGACAAGCAGGTTCAAATAATTGGTCAGCAGGTTGATGAACAGCGGGTCGCCCGCCGGTACGCCGATCCCCAGCTGTTCATAGCTGAGAATCTTGTCATAGACGCTGAAACCGCGCTCTTTATAGCGAAACTCGGCAACCTTGCAGAAGGGGTAGTCGGAGATAATCCCGTCTATTTCATTATTGAGCAGCATGATGAGGGCCTGATCCAGGCTCCGGGTAAAGATTGCCTCAGTTTTGGGGAGTACTGCCCGAACCGTCATTTCAGCGGTGGTGTCCTGGAGTACGGCGATCTTCATTCCTTCCCTGTTGAGATCCAGGGGTTCCTCGAG
>JARFQM010000073.1 GCA_029287755.1 Desulfofustis sp.
ACCACTTTCGACCGGCTGCTGGCGCTGAGGTTTGGGGCGGCGGCGGTAAGGCTGGTCGAGGCCGGCACCTTCGGTCACATGGTGGCCCTTGATTCGTCCCAGATGAAAGCGGTGCCCATAGAAGAAGCAATCAAGACCAGAAAGAAAGTGGATCTCACCAGTGATAAGATCACAACCGCGCGGGATATCGGCATCTGTTTCGGCGATTGAAGAAAAACGTCGATATGGGGTTTACATCAGATCAGCTGCAGGAAATCTATCACCGGCTCGATGAATATTTCGGGCCGCTGAACTGGTGGCCTGCAGAGAGCCCATTCGAGGTTATTGTCGGTGCGGTATTGACCCAGAACACCAACTGGACAAATGTCCAAAAATCTCTCGAGTCGCTCAAGCGGGCCGATCTCCTCAGTTTTGATGCACTGCTCCACATGCCTGAAGGGCAGCTCGCCGAGTTGATCCGATCCTCCGGTTACTACAACCTCAAGAGCCGGCGATTAAAAAATCTTCTGGAGATGATGCAGGCAGAGTATGGTGGGGATCTGTCGCTGTTTTTTTCGGAAGACCCGTATTCCGCCAGAGAAACTCTGTTGCGGGTCAAGGGCATCGGCCCCGAGACGGCCGATTCCATACTGCTCTACGCCGGTGGACACCCGATCTTTGTTGTCGATGCCTACACCCATAGAATACTCTCCCGGCACGGGCTAATCCCGGAATCGTGCGATTATCAGTTTATCCAGGACCTGTTCATGGACAATCTCGATCATGACGCCGCCCTGTTCAACCAGTATCACGCCTTGCTGGTCAGGACAGCCAAACGGTTCTGCAAAAAGCGGGAGCCGCTCTGTGATAAATGTCCGCTGGGACCGCTGCTCTGAATGCCCCCGAAGCCATTCTATAATTTGAGCAGCGAATCTCTCATAACATCCGCCTCTTCTTCACTGTAGCCCAGGCGCAGCAGCTCCTGTCGATAATTGTCGAGCACCTTCCGGGCCTTGAGCGGATTCTTCTTCTCCATATACAATTTATACTGCAGGGCAACCCTGTCCTCATCTGATAGGAGCAGTTTGTCGGTTTTTTCCAGCAGCGCCAGGGCTTCGTCCGAGCGCTTCAGGTTTGCCAGGGTCGTCGCCCAGGTTAGACAGACACTGCGCAAAGCATGGTGAATTTCGTCGATGTAGTCGGTGGCCTGGTCACCCTGAAAATAATCGGTATCGGTAAAACTCTTCCAACAACTGAGAGCGCTATAAAAGGCGTTGCCCGCCTGCCACCACAACTCACGTTTTCCCAAACTTAAGCCCTGCCGGGCCAGAGTGAGAAATTGGGCGGCGTCCACGGTGGTATTATTCAGTTGGACGTAGCTTTTTTCTACGCAGATATAGCGGGTAGGATCATCTATTTTCTCTGCCAGCACCTTCCTCAGCCTGCTGATCAGCGTATAAAATGTTTTACTGGCTTTGTCTGGCGGACTCTCGGGCCAAAGGGCAAACTGAACCTGGTCCTGGCTGATGCGAAAATCTGGTGAAGAAATGAGCAGACCGAACAGTTCCCGCTGGTGCGTACTGAAATCCTTGAGGCTGAAAAGCTCTTCTCCGTCCAGGCTGATTGAAAAAGTTCCCAACACTTTGATGACCAGCATGGGCAGGGGGGTGCCATTGTCGTCCAGTGACTGGAGCAGTCTTTGACGGGCGAGCTGGGTGGCGAAGTCAGGTTCTATACCCTGTGTAACCGCGCGGGACAGCAACAGGAGCATGGTGGTGGGCTCCCAGCCCCAGAAAAAATCGTAACCAGATTCGCTCATCAATTCAAGCAGTCCGCGCAGATGAAATTCCAGCGCCGCAGCATTGTCATTTTTCAGCTCGATGTAGCTCAGATAGGCCAGCGCACAGGCCTGGATATAGGGAGAGGGGATCTGCTCGCCAATGGTCATCGCCCGCTCCAGACAGCTCCGACTGTCATCGTAGCGCCCGAGAAGAGCCAGGACAGCACCCTTGATGGCAAAATGGTAGCCTGTAAAGAAAGGCCCCCCTGCTCTGCTGCGCATCTCGGTGGACAGCTCTATATCATCAATGGCACTCTGTTCATTTCCCTGCAGAGAATGGATCAACGCTCGCCATTGCAGAAGCTGACTGGTCATGTGTTCACTCGCCGCTGTCTTGGAGACAAACATACCCTGTTCGATTAGATCCAGTGCAGCGTTCAGCTGGCCGGTGGAGATCAGGCCAATGGCGGACCAGACGTAGAGATAGGGGGCGGCGACCGTTTGCCTGACTACTTCGCGGTCGACGCCCTCGAGCACCAGATCCTTGTGGTAAGAAAAGGCCTGAAAGCGGCCGAACATGGAAAGCTCGCAGAGCTGCATGACATGCAGGGTCAACCGGTTGCTCATTCCGACCAGAGGGTCGCTGACCAATGGGTAGGATTTTTCGATCTCCATCCTTGCTCTTCTGCCGTCACCGCTGAGCAGGCCGATGTAACCGAGAATGAACCTCGATGCAGCCAGAAAATTTTTAGAGCCGATCCGCTCGGCCAGATCACACCCCCGCCGGGCGTAATGACGGGCAAGATCCATCTTGCCATCAAAAAAGCAGAACCCGGCTGCCAGGTTTCTCAACACCATGATGGAAATGTCGCGGGGAAGTTTTTTGTGGATCGACTCGAAAAGCATCCTTGTCCGGCCAAGCAGTTCGGAGCCCTCGCGATAGCGTCCCGAGATGACAAAATGGAAATAGATGATCTGGGACAGGGTCATGAGTTCGCCAATCTCTTCATTGTCGTCAATGAATTTCTCTATGCAGGCCTGAAAATAGGGCAGGGTGGTCTGGGGTTGAAAATCGGTGGTCAAAAGCGCGTGGAAAAAACCCAGCCAGCCGCAATCAAGCAGAGTTTCCTCCGGGATCGTCTGCAGAATTCCCAGAATCGTGACGGTACGATTGGCCGATATCAGCCTGAGGCCATGCTCTTTCAAGACCAGTTCCATTCTCTGGTAGTCTTCGCCGAGTCGCAGCGATTTCAGGGCCCGTTCGATCAGGTTGTGTTGGAGGTAATAATCGGCAGCCAAGCGGTAGATATCGCCAATCGCTTCCGGGGCCAAAAGCTGACGCCCCTTGGACTGGAGGAATTCCTGAAAGAGATGGTGGAAGCGGAACATCTTCGATGAATCGTCCAAATGGTAGACGAAAAAGTTCTGCTCGGCGATTTTGCCGAGGTGTACATCCAGGTGTTCGATATCGACTAGGTGGTGGGCAAAATCGATGTTGATTTCATCCAGGAAGCTGAGTTTTATGAATGTTTCATGAAACATTTCAGGAATCTGGGTAAGGATCTCATCCTGGAAGAAGTTGAGCATAAAGCTGTCAAGTCCCTTGCCGAAGAGGTCTGGTTTGCGGGTAATGACATTTTCCGGTTTTACCGATTTCCTGGCTCCGGCAAGGGGGCCGGAAGCGAGCACGATTCCCATGATCCAGCCGTTGGTGATGTCGAGAATCTGCTCGGCCTCGCTGCGGGCTATTTCTGCTCCGAGAACGGTGTTGTACAAATACTCGATATCTGTCAAGCCAAGGGCGAGGTCATCACTGTCCAGGTAGATCACCGAGGGATTTTTGCGAATCGCCCTGGCCTCCAGCTTGAGCGGGTGCCTGCTGATCAGGATGTAATGCAGGTTGGGCGGTGAGGTGTCGATCAGGTAGTCGAGGAGCTGATTAGTGAGCTGCGCCTCGCCGA
>JARFQM010000005.1 GCA_029287755.1 Desulfofustis sp.
GCGTATATGACATTATCTGCGTGCTGCTGGTCTCGGTCTCCGTTGGCTCCTGGATCGATCAATACATGGATTATGCCATATTTCGGGTGACGACCCCCAACAAATGGGACCTGATCATGGGCATCATCGCCATCTGCATGATTCTTGAAACCGCCCGGCGGGCCTTGGGGCCAATCATGATGATCCTGGCGATCATCTTTCTCGCTCAGATCTATTTTGGACCCTATCTGCCCGGAAAACTCAGCCATGCCGGTATGCCGCCCGACCGCATCATCGAATTCACCTTCAACACCCAGGAGGCCATGTTCGGCGTAATAACCGCCACTTTCGCAACCTTTGTATTTCCGTTCATGGTTTTTGGGGCATTTCTGGAGAGAAGTGGTGCCGGAACATTTTTCATGGAACTTGCCAAGGCCCTGACCGGACAATGGCGGGGCGGGCCCGCCAAGATAGCGATTGTGACTTCGGCGTTGTTTGGTTCCATTTCAGGTTCTTCCGTCGCCAATGTCGTCGCCACCGGCACGTTCACCATCCCGATGATGAAACGTATCGGCTTTCGGCCGAAGGTCGCCGGCGCGATCGAGGCAATTGCTTCAACCGGGGGGCAGTTCATGCCGCCTATCATGGGAGCAGGGGTTTTCATCCTGGCGACACTCATCGAGGTGAGTTACCTGCATATCGCCTTGATCAACGTCATTCCGGCCCTGCTTTACTTTATCTTCGTGATCATGATGGTTGACCTGGAGGCTTTGCGCTCCGGTCTTCAAGGACTGCCGTCGGAGGAAATACCCAAGCTGTCCGCAGTTTTGAGAAACGGCTGGCATTTCTTCCTGCCGATTGTAATAGTTCTGGGCCTTTTATTTTATGGGTTCTCCCCGGAAGTAGGCGCCTTTTGGGGTACGGTCTCGGCCTTCATTCTCTCCTGGCGCCGCAAAGAAACGCGGATGAAGACCAAAGACGTTCTGGTCGGACTTCGTTCAGGTGCAAGCGCCAACAACTCAGCGGGAGCTGCAATCGGGGCGCTCGGAATTATTATCGGCGGTATCGTGCTCTCCGGCCTCGGTCTGAAGTTTTCGGCAATTCTGGTTGAGGCGGCAGGCGGTATGCTCCTGCTCTGTGTGGTCATGGTGATGATCATTTCGATCATCATCGGGATGGGCAGCAGCACCACGGGATCGTATATCATCCTGTCGGTGGTGGCCGCCCCGGCGCTCATCCACCTGGGTGTTGTACCCGTGGCAGCGCACCTGGTGGTTTTTTATGCTGCCTGTCTGTCCAACATAACACCGCCGGTGTGCGTCTCCGCTTTCGCAGCCGCAGCCCTGGCAAAGGCAGATCCCATGCAGACCGGGTTTGCCGCCCTGAAGTTCGGCTTCGCCCTCATTTTTCTGCCCTTTGGGTTCGTATATCTTCCGCCATTATTGCTCAACGGCTCGGTTTTTGAGGTGATCTATACGGTCGTCATGCTGTTGCTTGGCTTCATGGCTTTGTCCATGATGCTGCAGGGGGCTGACTTTCTGAGATCCGGCCTGAGCTGGTCAAAAAGGACTCTGTATCTCTCTGCGGCACTGCTTTTGCTCTTGCCCGTACCTCTCTTCCTCAATCTTGCCGGAATCGGTTTGCTGGCACTTGGCTGGTTTCCAAGTTTGATTGCCTATCGGAGAGACCTCCCCGCTCATAACTGAGCCCGCGCAGAGACCGGCTGAAGCTTTTTTCAGGATATCCCCGCTCCGCTCACCTTGGTCTGGGCAAGTTCTTCGAGCACCGTCATCACGCAACAGGAGTCCATCTTTCCCATTCCCCTGGCCCTGGCAGACCGCAAGATATCCCAGGAGATGGTGGTCGCCGGCAGGGAGACGCCGAACTCGGCAGCCAGGTCGATGGCGCTTGACAGGTCCTTGTACATGTTGTCAGTCGAAAATCCGGGAGAGAAATCTCGCCTGATCATCCTCGGTCCGCGGGTTTCCATGGCGCCGGTTCGTGCGCCGCCAACCGAGGTGATATCGATTACCTTCTGAGGATCAATGCCGGCTTTTGCCGACAGGACCATTGCCTCGGAAACGGCCTCAATTGCAACGCCAAGAATTAAATTATTTATCAGCTTTAAGGTTGTTCCCATGCCATTCTTCTCACCGACGTGGACTATCTTGGCCGCCAAAACCTCGAATATCGGCAGGCAGGCGTCAAATATCTCCTGGGGACCTCCGATCATGATGCCGAGTCTGCCCGCTTCCGCCACCTTGGGGTTGCCGGTTACGGGGGCATCAAGCATGTGCACGCCCCTTTGTCCGGCTCGACCCGCTATGGACCGGGACATCTCTGGAGCAATACTGCCCATGTCTATCAGGATAAGCCCGTCGCGGGCCCCTTCAAGGACACCTGCCGGGCCGCAGATAACCTCTTCAGATGCTTGTGAATCTGTTACCATGGTGAGGACGACATCGGCCGATTCAGCGACCAGCTTCGGGGATTCCGCCCATTGTGCGCCGGCAGACACCAGCGCTGCAGTCTTGTCCTTGGTTCTGTTCCAGACAGTCAGAGGATGCCCGGCTTCCAGTAAATGTCTGGCCATGTGGCTTCCCATTAAACCGATACCTATAAATCCAATCCTTTGCATAAGATCACCTCTGGTGGAGATTGAGCGATATTTTCTTCCCACCTGCTGCTATTGCAGCGGGCTTATCTCTTGACGGGCCCAAATTACCTCAAGATTCCAAATATATAGTTCGTTAGAGAACTATATGAGAGACTGAGGCGGTATGTCAATGATCAAGTTTGCTGAGAGGCAAACCAGTTAGCGGGCATCAGGGTAACAAGCGGGTAACCATCGTGGGAGACTGATAAAACCTTGAACCAGTCTGCCAGGGAAGCAGATCAGAAGGAGAGAACGCTGCTGCAATGGAAAGCTGCCAAAAACCACCCAAAGGTACACAGGCACCCAAGGTATGAACCTTAAGTGCCTGGTATGCATGGTTATATTTTAGAATTTTCTGGAGGTTTATCTAGTACTGCCACATCTTTCTTCTGTCCTTGTTCCTGTATCGTTAACTCCTTGTCTAAGGGGTGTGGGGGTACTGCGGTAGGGTCGACCGGTTGTGGGAACCGACCGCTCCGCGTACGAAACTGCGGACTGATTGACTGCAGTGGACGTCTGCGTCCCTGCAGCTACTGCCTCGCTGCCGCCGGCTGTTAATTGAGGTGAACGCCTATGCTCCTGAGTAAGGGAATCTGACGGCAGACATTAAGCCTTGGAGTATCTACATCTAATGGGTGTGAAGATCAACACCAGCAACACCTTGCACGAGGTGGAAATCTGGTCAAACCAGAGGTCAGTCACCTTTTATCCCTTTTTCAGCTCTTTGTCAAACCATTTCGAAGGCCATAATGGCGTGATTTCAGGCGATGGAGAAGGGGATGGAACAAGTATTTGACCGATAATATATTTTAAATATTATCTATAATATTTACTGTCTGTACTTTTGCAGTTCAGTGAAGTTAATCAATACTGATAATGAGCAAAAGATATTTTTCAGACATTATCGATATTGTATAAATTGTAGAATGTCTGGTGCTGCTCGTTGACCTCACGATCGCATAGGTTTTAATCTTAGAATTTTTAAATTAATGGTAAAATACGGAAAATAAATATAAAAATAATTTTCATGGTCGGTTTGGCAAAAAAAAAATCTCGGCATCCCAGGTCCCGGGCGAACAGAAATTGGCCACCAGGAAATTGGCAAATTTTATGGTGTTTGGGAAAATGTATAATTTCAAAATCAGTGTGCTCGAAAAATATGGAGCTGTTTTTAGCAGATCAAGAGGGTCACATTTTGCCTTCCATGTTAATTATTTTGTTATCGAGTCGGCTCAATAAACCCGCCCCGAAAAAATCTACTGGAGCTCGGCCAAAAGTACTTGACATTCCAGCGCAAACATGACAATTTAATCTGGTCTTACCAGTGTTGATTCGGCTATGGTTCAGCGCCCATATCGATAATCGAGAAGCGGTCGCTGGCAGATATTGACAATTCTATAAGTGATTGATGGAGGAATTATGGCAAAGTTTCTGGAATACCAGGGCAAGGAGTACTTCAAAAAAGCAGGTATCCCTGTCCCTGAGGGCGAAGTGGTGGATACCGCAGAAGCCGCCGCCGCCGCTGCCGAGAAGATCGGCAAGCCGGTGGTCGTCAAGGCCCAGGTCCTGGCCGGCGGACGGGGGAAGGCGGGCGGCGTGAAGCTGGCCTCCACGCCGGAAGAAGCAGGTCAGGCGGCAGGTGAAATCCTCGGGATGGAAATTAAGGGACTCACCGTAAAGCAGGTGCTGGTGGAGGAGCAGCTGGCCATTAAACAGGAGTTTTACGCCGGCCTCATCATCAATTCGGCCCAGGATGTCCGCGGCCCGGTTCTGATGTTCAGCCCGGAAGGCGGCATGGATATCGAATCGGTACCGGAAGATAAGATCGCCACTTTGAATGTTGACGTAATCAAAGGACTCATGATCCACGACACGCTTGATATGTGCGTGTCGATGGGCGTGCAGGGCGGAGCACTGAGGCCGCTCGCTGACGCGGTCCTGAAACTCTACAATGCCTTTCGCAAGAATGATTGCCGGGCTCTCGAGATTAACCCCCTGGTGCTCACCGAAGAGGGCAAAGTCTATGCCGCCGACTGCCGCATGGAGGCAGACGATCAGGCAGTGTTCAGACATCCGGAATTCGGCATCAAGATCGGCCGGGAATTCCTCAAAGAGCCCACCGAACTCGACCTCATGGGCTGGTCCTATGAAGCCAGCGACTTCAGGGGTACCAGCTATATCGCCGAGATGGCTTCGCCCGAAGAAACTGCAGGGGGAGGCTATGTGGGGTATCATGGCATAGGTGGCGGAGCGGCCATGCTGGGTATGGATGCCCTCAACAAGGTTGGGCTGAAAGTTGCCGACTACGCCGACACCAGCGGCAACCCGACCGCCTCAAAGGTCTATCGGACCGTCAAGCTCATCCTGTCACAACCCAATATAGAGGGCTATTTTCTCTCCGGTTTCATGATGGCCAACCAGGAACAGTGGCATCATGCCCACGGCCTGGTCAAGGCGCTGCGCGAAGAGCTGCCGAAGCGCCCGGGTTTCCCGGTGGTCCTCCTGCTCTGCGGCAATAAGGAAGCAGAATCCCAGCAAATTCTCAAGGAAGGCCTGGCAGACCTTGATGCACGGGTAGAGATTTACGACCGGGAGCATGTATACGATGCAACGTTTATTGGCGGCAGGGTTCGGGCGCTGGTCGATGAATACCGCAAAGACAAGGCTGCAGCCTAGAGGGAGATGAAAATGGAATTTTCTGAGAAGACGATCAAGATCATCATCGATGAAGAGAAGTGTGAAGGCTGCGAGACCCACGCCTGTGTCGAGGCGTGCAAGACATACGCCCGCGGCATCCTGGTCCTTAAAGATGGCAAACCGGCCGTAGATGGGACCCCAGACGAAATAGAAAGAAAGGGCACCGAGTGTCTGGCCTGCGAATACGCCTGCTGGTTCAGGGGCAATTCGGCGATTACCATCGAGGCCCCCATCGAGGGATTGGATGCCTACAGAAAAAAACATGGTACTGACTAAGCAGGGGGAGACATGTCTATAATATTGGATGAAAAGAGCACGGTGGTTGTTCAGGGTATAACAGGGAGGGAAGGCTCCCTGCGTACCAAGTACATGCAGGATTACGGTACCAAGGTCGTAGCCGGGGTTACCCCGGGCAAAGGCGGGACCGAAGTACACGGCATCCCGGTCTATAACACGGTTAAGGAGGCCATCAGGGCCCAGGGGCACATCGATGCGGCAGTTACCTTTGTCCCAGGCCCCCTGCTGCGTGGTGCCGTCTATGAAGCCATCGACGCCGGCATTAAGTTTGTCTGTTCACCGGTCGAGCGCATCCCGGTCCATGATGTCATCGACATGGTGACCTATGCCCGTAAACACGACGTGAAACTGCTCGGCCCGGGCAGTCTCGGGATGATCAGCCCGGGCAAGGCGGTGGTCGGCTGGCTCGGCGGCAGCGTCGACTGGGCCAACACGCTTTTCGATCCGGGCCCCATCGGGGTCATCTCCCGTTCCGGGGGCCAGTCTGGTACGGTGCCCTGGGCCCTTAAGGTGGCTGGTCTGGGCATTTCCACCGCTCTGCATATCGGTACTGAGCCGGTGCTCGGCCTGACCATGGCAGACGTGTTGAAAAATTTCGAGGAAGACGAGCAGACCAAGGCGGTGGCCGTTTTCGGTGAAATCGGCGGAACCCTCGAGGAAGAGGCCGCCGAGGCCGTCGCCAACGGTGAGTTCACCAAACCGCTCGTTGTCTTTATCGCCGGTGCCTGGGCACCGGAGGGAATGCGTTTTTCCCATGCCAGCAGTATTGTCGAAAAAGGCCGCGGCACGGCCCAGGGGAAAATGAAAGCGTTGACCGAAGCAGGAGCCTACGTAGTCGACAGTCCAGAAGAAATTGCACCAAAAATCAAGGAACTAATTGCAGTATAACCGAGAGAAAAAGGAGGAAGTGCCATGCCTGTAATGAGATCAGTTTTTTATGTGCCGAGCAACAACGACAAAATGGTCGCCAAAGCACCCACCATCGCCGCCGATGTCCTGACCCTGGATCTTGAGGATTCCGTACCCCCGGCGGAAAAGGCCAAGGGCCGTGAGATGATCCAGAAGTATCTGAAGAGTGAGCGGGCCAAGCAGCATGCACCGTATCTTTACGTGCGCATCAACACCTGGGAAACCGAGATGACCAACGATGACCTGGAGGCCATTGTGCATCCGGGGCTGGATGGCGTCTGCCTGGCTAAATGCGGTGAAGCTGCAAATGTGCAGCGACTCGACTGGAAACTCGAGGAACTCGAGCAGCGCCGGGGTATGGAAGTGGGCAGCGTGGCCATTCAGTTGCTCATTGAAACCGCCAAGGGCTGCATCAACGCCTATCCCGCGGCCACCGCCAGTCCGCGTGTCAACTCGCTGATTTTCGGTGCGGTCGACTATACCAAGGACATGCGCGTGGAATTGACCTCTGAAGGTGTGGAGCAGATGTATGCCCGCTATCATACCGCCGTGGCCGCCCGGGCTGCCGGTTGCGTGGCCATCGACTGTCCGTTCGTGGCGTTCAAGGACACTGAGGCCTTTGACAAATCCACCAAGGAAGGCCGTCAGATGGGTTACGAGGGACGTATGCTGATCCATCCCAGCCAGATCGAACCTTCCCATGTGATCTATACTCCGTCTGCGGAAAGCGTGGAGTGGGCCGAAGGCGTCAAGAAGGTGTTCGAGGAGGAAGGCATCGCCAAAGGTACGGCAGCGGTTACCTACCTTGGCAAGATGGTTGATACGCCGGTCTATGAGAATGCGCTGCAGATCCTGCGCACCATGGAAGAGATCAAAGCGGCGGAGGCCAAGGCGGCAAAATAGCTGCCCCTGGCCCTAAAGATGGGGAGCGGCCGCAGACGGCCGCTCCCTGCATGTTGACGAGGACTAATCATGCTGCTTGCACAATTGTCAGTCTATCCCATCGGGACCGGCGTGAGCCTGGGAAAATACGTCAAAAAAGGCGTCAGAATTATTGAAGAATCAGGCTATACTTATCAGGTCGGGGGAATGTCCACCTCCGTCGAGGTGCCGGATTTGCAGCAGTTGTTTGATTTGATTGAAAAAATTCGTCAGGCCCAGATTGATGAAGGGGCTGAACGGATTATCATCGAAGTTAAAGTCGATGATCGCAGGGACAAGGATGCAACGTTACAAAAAAAGATTGACTCGGTAACATCCTAGGCCGAATTCGGAATCTCAGTGCCACGATTAGGCAGCACCATACAAGGATGAGAATGCAGGCTGATGCGATCAGGGGCGGGCGACTCTTTGATGAGTGGCCGGAGCGCTACGACCAATGGTTCGAAACACCCATCGGCCAGCTTGTCCGAGAATATGAAACGGAACTGCTGCACGAGTTGCTTGACCCACGCCCCGGTGATTTTCTTCTCGATGTCGGCTGCGGTACAGGCATATTCACCGGTTCGATTTTATCTTCCGGCGCCGAAGTCGTCGGGCTCGACATCTCGATTCCCATGGTTGCCAGGGCACAAAGCCGTTACCACCGGGAGCGGTTTATGCCCCTGGCTGGCGACATGTTAGCACTGCCCTTTGCCAGCGGGTCGTTTGACAAGGTATACTCGATGACGGCGCTGGAATTCGTCGGCAACGCGCAGACGGCAATCGCTGAACTGGAGCGGGTGACAAGAGCCGGGGGGGTGATCTTCATGGCCACTCTGAACAGGCTCAGTCCCTGGGCCGAGAGACGCCTGAAGGCCGCTGACGAGGGGCACGAGCTTTTCCAGTCCATGGTATTCAGATCGCCCGCCGAGATCAGGAGGCTGATTCCCCCTGGGGCGGCGCTGAAGACGGCCATACATTTCCAGAAAAACGAAGATCCTGTCCGGGCCCGGCTGATAGAGGCGCGTTCTCAGGCAGAGAACTCTGAGACCGGTGCGTTCCTGGCCGTTTCCTGGACGAAAAGTCATTAATGAACGATACATCAAAGTACCCACACCCATAGGTCCGAGGAGGAACGAAATGATTACCGAAAGCTTCGTGAAGAAGATGGAGGAAATTGTCGGCAAGGAATATGTGCGATCATCCGCTGCCGATCTGGAACTGTATTCCTACGATGCGTCCCTGGTAGGCGGCAAGCCGGGGTTGGTAGTTTTTCCCGGATCTACGGAAGAGGTTTCAAAGGTTATGAGAGCGGCCCACCAGGAGGGGATTCCCAATGTCGGTCGAGGCTTCGCCACTAACCTCTCCGGCGGCACCATCATCAGATTCGAAGGACTGGTAATCGTTCTCTCCCGTTTCAATCAGATTCTTGAAATTCATCCGGAGAGCAAATATGCCGTGGTGCAGACCGGGGTTACCAATCTCGAGCTGCAGGAAGCGGTCGCCCCCCTGGGCATGTTTTACGCCCCTGATCCGGCCAGCCAAAAGGTGGCGACGCTCGGCGGAAATATCGGTGAGAATTCGGGCGGGCCCCGCTGCCTCAAGTACGGGGTCACCTCCAACCATATCCTGGGGATGAAAACGGTGTTAGCCGACGGCGAGATTGTTGACATAGCCGGTCCCGCACTGGACCCCCCGGGGTACGACGTGCGCGGTCTGCTGGTGGGCAGCGAGGGCTGTCTGGGGGTGGCCACTGAAATCACCGTCCGGATCACCCCCAAGACCGAGTCGGTTATCACCATGCTGGCCATCTACGACGATGTCTCCAATGCGGCCACCTCGGTGGCCGAAATCATGCGGGCCGGCATCGTTCCGTTGACCCTCGAGATGATGGACAACACCATCATTCAGGCGGTGGAGAAGGGCGGACCGTGCGGTTACCCGATCGACGCGGCGGCGGTGCTGATCATCGAGGTCGAAGGTATCAGCACCGGTCTGAAGGAACAGGCCGAGCAGGTGGATAAGATCTGTATGGAAACCGGCTGCCGCGAAGTGCGAACAGCCAAGAATCAAGACGAGCGGGAGCTGCTTTGGAAAGGTCGTAAAGGCGCCTTCGGGGCGATCTGCAACCTGTCGCCCAATTACCTGGTTAACGACGGCTGCGTGCTGCGCAGCGATCTGCCGGAAGTGCTCAAGCGAGTCAAAGAGGTTTCCGATCAGTACGGTTGTCCGGTGGGTAATGTGTTCCACGCCGGCGACGGCAATCTTCACCCCCTGCTCATGTTCGATTCAAGAAACGAAAAAGAGTTGGAACAGGTGCATAAGGCTGGTTGGGACATCATGAAGATCTGTGCCGAATTCGGCGGTACGATTTCCGGTGAGCACGGAATCGGCGAAGAGAAGCGCGAGGCCATGAAAATGGTTTTTTCCGGGCATGATCTCAATACCCAGCAGAGCGTGAAAAGCGCCTTTGATCCCAAGAATCTGCTCAACCCGACCAAGATCATTCCGCTGCCTCCTGAAGGCTCCGACAAACTTCCCGACAGCCCGCCGACAGTGCTCAAGCGTTTGGGCGGTGCCCAGGCCGAAGGCGTCGTCGAGGCCATGCAGGCGGTGAGGGCTGCGGTGGCCGAAAATAAATCGATCAGGATCGCAGGCAAAGGCACGTTCAATGGCCTGGGTAATCGGCTCACCAAGGAGAGCGTGGTGATCGACAGTCTGAAAATGACAGATTTCATCGAATACGATCAGGATAATCAGTTCATTACCGTCGGCTCCGGCGTTACCCTCTCTGCTCTGCAGGACAAACTCGGTCAACAAAATCAGTGGCTGCCCATAAGGCCTCCTTTCGGGACCACGGAAACCACAATCGGAGCGCTTGTTGCCACCGCCGAAGTGGGACCTGAACGGCTGGCCTATGGAGCTCCCCGGGATATGCTTCTCGGTCTGCAATACATCGACAGCAGCGGCAGCATGGTCTCCGCCGGGGGCAAGGTGGTCAAGAATGTGGCGGGTTACGACATGACCAGGTTGCTGACCGGATCGATGGGTACCCTGGGATTCATTACCGAGGCAACCTGGAGAATAAGTACTCGGCCCGAAACCAGCAAAAAGCTCACTGCCACCGGCACTATGGATAGCTGCTTCGAGGCGGCAATGAAGATCGTCAACTCCAACCTGCTGGCCGCTCTGGTGACCATTGTTCCGGAAGCCGGCCAGGCAACTCTGCAGGTGGGCTTCGAAGGGTTGGAACTGGTGGTTGACTCTCAGCTGGAACGCTGCACCGAGGTGATGGGCGGCAGCGGCCTGAATGTGGTCGGGGCGGAACCTTACCCGCTGGTTGAAGGTTTCCTGGCACCACCGTTCGGTTCGATATGGGAGGCTCCGTTTGTGCTGCAGGCCGATGTCGTTATTAAACATGGGGCCGAGTTTGCCGCCCAGCTGTCCCAGGCTGCCGCGCCCACCGGGATGGTGCTCGATGTTGCCGGGGGCAGAATTTATGCCGGTTTTGACGCACTTACCGGCGGCCAGTGGTCAGCCATAGACGGCCTGACAATTAAATACAAAGGACACTGCAAGCTGCTCAAAGCCCCCGATGAATTTGCCAAGGAACATGATCTGTTCGGGGCTTCACGGCCGGATTGGCGGCTCAGTCATCTGATTAAGAACGCCCTCGACCCCGATAATGTATTTGCGCCTGGTGCGCTGCCGGGACGGGTATGATAGTGGATGAGGATACGTTCCCAATATTTTCTTGAAATTTACACTGAGGATTAAACTATGACTGTGTCATCCAATTATGATGCCATTGCACAATGTAACAAATGCGGGTTTTGCCATGTCGCCTGTCCGATTTTCAGGGCCACCGGACATGAGTCAGGGGTAGCACGGGGGCGTTTGGCCCTGCTCCGCGGAATCATCGAAGAGCGCGTCGAGTGGAACGAGGAAATGGAAGACCCGCTGTTCACCTGCCTCGGCTGCGGCGCCTGTACTACCAACTGTTTCGGCTCGGTACCGACGGCTGACCTGGTGCTCAATGCCCGGGCTGAATATTTTGAAAAAGTAGGCAAGAAACCGGCCCACCGGCTCCTTTTCGAGCACCTGCTGCCCTATCCCAAAAGACTGCACCTGGCGGCCAGGGCAGCGGCTCTCGGGAAAAACAGCGGCGCCTCCAGACTGGCAAACGCCCTGGGCCTGCTGCGCATTTTCGGCCGTGACCTGCCCAAGGCAGAAGGTATTGTCGACAAGTTGCCGATGGTTTCATTTCGGGGAACTATCAAGCCGGAAACCTATGAGGGGCAGGGCAGCGATCTGAAGATAGGTTATTTCGTAGGCTGTGGTGTCGATGTGATTCAGGTGGAAGCCGGCAAAGCTACCTTCGAGTCGCTTAAAAAAATCGGTAAATCGGTGACGGTGCTCAATAACTGCTGCTGCGGCCTGCCGCCCTGGAGCTATGGGGATATTGACAATACCGTGGTGCTGGCCGAGAAAAACCTGAAAATCTTCGCCGAAGCCGATGTCGATGTGATTGTCACCGACTGCTCCAGCTGCGCCTCTTTTCTCAAGGAATACAAGAAGGTGTTCAGCGACGATCCCCAGAAGCTCGAGTTGATCGAGCAGACCAGATCGAAAATCAGAGACGTGGTTGAATTTCTCTATGCCTCACAGTTCGGTGGGGATGGAGATAAGCAGCAGGAGGTGATGGACAGCTATCATGATTCCCATGCCGGCACCGAGGCGGTACAGCAGGTGGTGCCCAAAGACGGCAAAGCGGTGGTCACCTATCATGATCCCTGTCATGCGGTGCGGGGGCAGGGCATCAAATCGGAGAGCCGGGAGATCCTCAAGAGCCTGGCCAATGTGGAATTTCGGGAAATGGCCGAAGCCGACTGGTGCTGCGGCGGCGCCGGGTCATATGCCCTGACTCACTACGATTTGTCCCAGAAAGTGCTCGATCGCAAGATAGGCAACCTGAAAAAAACAGAGGCTGATATTCTGGTCACCAGCTGTCCCGCGTGCATGATTCAGCTCGCCTGGGGAATACGAAAACACGGCCTGAAGACCCGTGTGTTCCATATCTCCGAAATGACCGCTTACAAGGAGAAAGTCGGCGCCTGAGCCGGGTGCGGGCGGAGCGCTGGCGTCGGGGAACTGTTGTTTCAGGATCATTGATGTAAACAATAAATATTTATCGTGACCACCATTATGGATCATCTTGATGTCTCGGCCGTTATCTAATAATTGGCGCGCGAAATGGTCTGTCCAGTGTGCACAGCGGGCAATCAGGCCGGTCGGGCGCTGGCAAAACGGTTTGGCATCTCACGCTTGTGGGAGGTTCCGTAAGGCGTCCTTTGATCGGATGCAGCCTGGGACAGGGTAAAAATATTAGTTTTTTGATTGGCCGCATGTTACGTTGTCACACTGATTTTTTGTGACCAGTAGACAAGATCGTGTGTTGTGCAGACCACCGGCCTTCTTATCAATGGAGCCGGTGGGGCTGCGTTTTGATATTGAGTTAGGTATGCGTATCACTGGTTCTTGTCTGGCGGCCAGGACGGAGACGAGCGTCCTCCATGTGCGGGCTGGAGCAGACAATGCGGTGATGGAAGACAATTAATCAAGTTGAGGTGAATTCATGAACGGTAAAATGCAGACTATTGATGGTAATACCGCAGCATGTCATGTGGCGTACGGCATGAGTGAGGTAGCAACCATTTACCCGATTACTCCATCGAGTCCGTTGGGGGAAATTGCCGATGCCTGGGCAGTGGCGGGTAGAAAGAACATATTTGGGGAAACCCTGAATGTGAAGCAGATGCAATCCGAGGCGGGCGCCGCCGGCGCGGTGCACGGCTCACTCGTCGGTGGTGCGGTTACCTGCACATTTACCGCCTCCCAGGGACTGCTCTTGAAGATCCCCAACATGTACAAAATTGCCGGTGAACTGCTTCCTTCGGTGTTCCACGTCACAGCCCGTTCCCTCTCTGCCCACGCGCTCTCGATTTTCGGCGATCAGGCGGATGTCATGGCCACCCGTCAGACCGGTTTCGCTCAGATAGTTTCAAGCTCCGTCCAGGAAGTAATGGACCTGGCCCTGGTCGCCCATCTCGCTACTATCGAGGCCTCGGTGCCGTTCCTGCATTTCTACGACGGATTCAGAACTTCACACGAGATTCAGAAGATTGAAGTCATCGATTACGACGACATGGCCAAGCTGTTCAACTGGGATGCCTACTGGGCATTTAAAAACAGGGCCATCAATCCCGAGCGTCCCGATACCAGGGGAACCGCCCAGAATCCCGATATCTATTTCCAAAGCCGTGAGGCATGCAACAAATACTATATGGCAACCCCGGCTATCGTGGCCAAATACATGGAACAGGTAGGGCAGTTGACCGGCCGCACCTACAACCTGTTCGACTACGTCGGGGACCCCCAGGCGGACCGGGTGATCGTTGCCATGGGCTCGGGCTGTGAGGCCATTGAGGAGACGGTCAATGCCATGAACAGCCAGGGCGAAAAAGTGGGACTGGTCAAAGTACGCCTGTATCGGCCCTTTGACGTCGATGCCTTTATCGCGGCAGTACCCGATTCTGCCAAGGCCGTTACCATTCTCGACCGCACCAAGGAGCCAGGTTCGGTTGGTGAACCTCTCTACACCGATGTCTGTGCAGCCTATATCGATAAGGGTATTGCCCCCCCGAAAATCCTGGGCGGACGTTACGGGCTTAGTTCCAAAGAGTTCAATCCGTCAATGATCAAGGCAGTATATGACAATATGGCTGCCAGTGAGCCCCAAAAGCGATTCACGGTGGGCATCAACGACGATGTTACCAACCTGTCTCTGCCGGTAAGCGAAGATTTCAAGGCCGAACCCGAAGGCAACATCAGAGCCAAATTCTGGGGACTCGGCTCGGACGGTACGGTCGGCGCCAATCAGAGCGCCATCAAGATCATCGGCGACAACACCGAAAAATACGCCCAGGGCTATTTTGCCTACGACTCGAAAAAATCGGGCGGTATCACCATTTCCCATCTTCGGTTCGGCGACGTGCCGATCAAGTCGACGTACCTGATCAACGAGGCCGATTTCGTGGCCTGCCACAACCCGACCTATGTAAATATTTATGATATTCTCGAGGGGATAAGAGAGGGCGGCACCTTCCTGCTCAACTGCCCGTGGTCGGTCGAGGAAATGGAAGAGAAGATGCCGGGCGACCTGAGAAAGACGATCTACGATAAAAAACTCAAATTCTACACCGTAGATGCGATTAAACTGGCCCAGGATGTTGGTCTCGGCGGCCGCATCAACATGATAATGCAGACCTGTTTCTTCAAACTGGCCAATGTCCTGCCCATCGAAGAAGCTATTGACCTGCTGAAGAAGGACATCCAGAAGACCTTCGGCAAGAAGGGTGACCACATCGTTGCCATGAACATCAATGCGGTAGACAACACCCTCGACAACCTCATCGAGGTCGAGGTGCCCGAGTCCTGGGGACAGGCTGCCGGCGGTATTCCGCCGATGCCCGAAGCCACAGAGTATGTCGACAAGGTGATGCGTCCAGTGCAGGCCCTCAAGGGTGATGATCTGCCGGTCAGCGCTTTCCCGCCGGACGGGGTCTTCCCGACCTCCACCGCCCGCTATGAGAAACGCGGCGTAGCCGTCAGCGTGCCCGAGTGGATCGCCGAGGAGTGCATTCAGTGTAACCAGTGTTCGTTTATTTGCCCGCATTCGGCGATCATTCCGATCCTGGCCACCGATGATGAACTCAAAGGGGCTCCGGACACCTTCGAGACCATTGATGCCGTGGGCAAGGCGGTCAAGGGACATCAGTTCCGCATCCAGGTAAATGCGCTGGATTGTCAGGGCTGCGGCAACTGTGTTGACATCTGTCCAGCCAAGAACAAAGCGCTGGAAATGAAGCCCACGGTTACCCAGACAGAGAGGGAAGTGCCCAACTTCGATTTTTCGCTGACCATACCGTACAAAGGCGGCATCATGAGTCGTGACTCGATCAAGGGCAGCCAGTTCTATCAACCGCTGCTCGAGTTCTCCGGCGCCTGTGCAGGCTGCGGTGAGACCCCCTATGTGAAGGTTCTGACCCAACTTTTTGGTGAACGCATGACCATTGCCAACGCCACCGGCTGCAGTTCAATCTGGGGCGGTTCGGCACCTTCTTCGCCCTATTGCGTCAACGCCGACGGCCACGGTCCCGGCTGGGCCAGCTCATTGTTCGAGGATGCCGCTGAATACGGCTACGGCATGGCACTGGCCTACGGTACCAGAAGAAAGGCCCTGGCCACTAAGGTAGAACAGGCCATCGAATCTGATATTTCTGCCGAGCTCAAGGAGGCTTTCACGGCCTGGCTCGGGGCGATGAACGATGCCGAGCGGTCCAGGGAAACCGGCGACAAGCTCAAAGAACTCTTGAAAGACACATCTGGTAACGACCTGCTCACCGAGATTGCCAGGTGCACTGACCTGTTCACCAAAAAATCGCACTGGATCGTCGGCGGCGACGGCTGGGCCTATGATATCGGCTACAGCGGTCTCGATCACGTGATGGCCCAGAGCGAGGATATCAATATCCTGGTGATGGACACCGAAGTCTACTCCAACACCGGCGGCCAGTCATCCAAGGCAACCCAGACCGGGGCCGTGGCCAAGTACTCGGCCTCCGGTAAAAAGGTCTCCAAGAAGGACCTGGCCCGGATGATAATCACCTATGGCCATGCGTATGTCGCCTCGGTATCCATGGGCGCCAGCAAGCAGCAGATGATGAAGGCCTTCACGGAAGCTGAACGCTACCCAGGACCGTCTCTGATCGTCTGCTATGCGCCCTGTATCGCCCACGGTCTCCGGGCGGGGATGGGCAAAACTCAGAACGAGGCTAAACTTGCCGTCGAATCAGGCTACTGGCCGATGTTCCGTTACAACCCCGATCTCATCGCTGAAGACAAGAATCCTTTTAGCCTTGATTACAAGGAGCCCAACGGAACCCTGCAGGAGTTCCTTTCCAACGAAGTCCGGTTTGCGGCGCTCGAGAAGAGTCATCCGGAAGAGTCGAAACGACTGCGGGCCAAGATTGAAGAGGAAGTTAACGATCGTTATAAACTATTGAAAGCAATGGCCGAGCACGGCATCGGCGTTTAGGCAGGTCAAACCGGCCGGGGTGTAAGGAGTATCCTCTCACCCCGGCACCATGCAGAAGACTATGGAAGACAACGTATTTCGAGCCATTGAGCAGAGGAAGGTCTCGGCCCAGATTGTCGATCAGGTCAAGAGCCTGATTGCCAACGGCAGACTCAAGCCGGGTGACGCCCTGCCCCCTGAGCGCGAGCTCATGAAGGTGTTCAATGTCAGCCGCCCGACCTTGAGGGAGGCACTCAATACTCTGTCCACCATGGGTTTCGTGCAGATGGCCCAGCGCCGTCGCACCCGGGTAAAATCCCTGGTTCCCAGCAACATTACTGAGCCGCTGCATCATCTTCTCAAAGACGATATCAAGGTTTCACTGGAGTTAATCGAGGCGCGTACCATTATCGAGACAGGAAACGTGCGACTGGCGGCAAAGCGAGCCACTGAGGCCGATATTGAGCGGTTGGAGAAATGTCTCGAGCAGATGGGGCAGAAGCTCAAAGACAACACCTCTTTTACCGAGGAGGATGCGGCCTTTCACCTGGCAATCGCCGAGGCGACGCACAACAAGATCCAGACGCACCTGATGTTTTCCATCTACGATCTTCTCAGGGAGAAGGTCGGTCTCTGCTATTACGATGATGAAACCGAGTACATGTATCAACAGCACCGCGACATCGTCGAGGCAATCAAGGCGGGGGACGAAGTGCTGTCCCAGAGCAGGATGGAAACTCATCTGAGCTATGTGGAATCGTTGCTCAACCGGCTGATTGCCGGAGAAACAGCCAGCTCCCAAAGCTCACCCTAAGCTTGCAGAGATATCTGAGCCTTTGGCAAAACGATCTTTTCGCCCACACTCTGCGTAATGCTCAAAATTTTATCCTCGGAATATCAATCATATGGCTGTGGTAAAATTTCTTGCATGCCTTGATTTTGAACGAAAATCTTAGTTTGCAAAAAACTCATCAGTTAGAAATTATCGTTTCCTCCTTGACGGCGGATCCCTCCGCCAGCGACTCGTCCGAGGCGTCCGAAAGGCCCGTACCATTTTCTTTCACCTCTGTTTCCTGCACCACCGTTTCATCGCTGAAGTGCGGTTCGCCGATGTAATTCCAGTGCCAGGCCTCCCAGGGCATGCGGAAGCGGTTGTTCCTGGAATAGGTTTCCTCGAAACCGAACCGCTGACCATTTTCCTGCAGCCACCGGTACTGCTCAGTTTCCGCGAACTCCCAATTGCTCGGGTAAAAATCCATCGCCGTACCCAGCATATGCTGTGAGTAACCGGGAGGCGCCACATAGCGGATGATGTCATCGAAGTTTCTACCCTGCTTGAGCATACGAACGAATATGCGGGTCTGGTAGTGGATAGACCGATAGGCGGATTCGACTTTCAGATCGATTCCGTCGAGGTGAGCCTGGTCGAGCATCCTCACCAGGGCAGGATAAGCTTCCGCCAGGATGTATATCTCACTTTCCTGATAGGTGTATTGTTTTGGAATCGGCAGGAGTTCATCAAGATTCCGGTAGAGAGGAAACTGCCGGTTGCCGGCCCAGGGTTCCGGGACCTGGTAGCGCTCGTTGTCGATAATCACCGTTTCGACCACGTTGTCATACTTGATTGGCAGGGCCGCCGGAGAAATGGAAGGCGGCTCTTCGAACTGGCCGGAGGCGATAACGGTGTGAGCGGCAGCTATGATAGCCGAGAGGAGGAGAAAAACGATATACTGCATGATTGTCTGAACGCGTGGGTGGACTCTTTTCGGTACTGGTGGTTGTTTTTTGTGGGTATCAGGGTGCTATTAATAACAGACCTGGCTCCGCTGAGCAACAGTAGTTGTATCGCCCCCTCTTCATTCCTCTGCTGGCGGTACTGTCGACGGGGCAATTTTTTACATTTTTTAGCAGAGATAGAGACGATGTTCTGTTATAC
>JARFQM010000035.1 GCA_029287755.1 Desulfofustis sp.
AGCTGGTCCGAAATAACAATAGGTACTTCTGAGCATTTTGCCCAGTCCGCTTCAGACCGATGCAATGATCGTTCACCTGGCAAAGAGACGTAAAATGTGATGGCAATCGGTTGCTGAACTAGCTAATTCTAAGAACCACTATGGTGATATCATCATTTATGGGTGCGGCTTTAACGAAAGATTGGATCTCGCCGATTATGCGATTAACCGCTTTTTCCGACTCCAGTTTAGTAACACCTTGTAATAGTTCGTAAACCCGCTGTTTGCCAAACGGTTCTCCAGCTTCGTTGGTGGCTTCAAAGATGCCGTCACTGCAGAGTAGAAGAGCCTGAGGGTCCTCGGAGAGCAGGAGTTCGTTGCAGGTGAATTTCCAGTCGAGATCCACGCCTAAGGCGACGCCCTCTCCTCGCAGCTCCGAATATTCATTTGTTCGGCAGTTGATCACAAAGGCCGGATCGTGCCCCGCCCGGACCCAGCGTAACGACTTCGCCGTCCGGTCAATTTCGAGATAGAACAAAGTGACGAAACTGCCCGAGGCGACGGTGTCTTGATACAGCAGCCTGTTTACATTGTCCATCATCTCTTCAATGGTTCCAGATTGCTGAAAACTGCTTCGCACCAGGGCGCGAACAGTAGTCATCAACAGGGCGGCCCCGACGCCGTGTCCGACGACATCACCCACCACGATACCGATCTTGTCGTTCCTCTGACCGAATTCAAGGATATCAAAATAGTCTCCACCGGTCTCATCGCAGTAAATAGCCGCCCCGCTTATATCAATTCCATTAACTTTGAGACCTTTTTGGGGCAGTAAGCTCTGCTGAACTTCCCGCGCCAGGTCTATGTTTTTCTTGAGCTCAAGGCGCTGTTTGAGCTGACCGGACATTTTGTTGAAATTTTCTGTCAGCTCACCGATTTCATCGCGAGTTATTACTTCGAGGGGTGGGCCGAAATTACCACTTGCCAGGTCGTTTGACGCACGAGAGACCTGCTTGATGCCCTCGGTGACCCGACTCATCGACATCCGCATGAATATTAAAATCAGCCCTATACAGAGAGCTAGTGATATTATGTAGTAGCGAAGCAAAGTAATTATTGGTTCCAAAACTTTTTTGCCGGGAGCGGTGACGACCAGAGTCCAGGGAACTTGATCCAGACGATAAAAACCACTTATCTCCTCCGGGGGGATGCCGGGACCTAAAACGGTACCCGAGTTTTTACTTTCAATCGCCCGAATAGTGGCTTGCTCGAGATCATTTACTGTGCCATACCTGCGCATGGGATAGTTGTCTTCAAGGTCGGTTTTATCCCCAGTGGTAATCAGCACGTTATGCGAACCATCCAGCAGGTATGCTTTGTTGGTCGTCCACCAGGGAGCATTCACTATATGATCCAAAAGATCATCAAAGGATATTATCACTTCAATGGTGCCAACAATTTCATCATCCATTCCTTTAAATTCGGAAATCAATGAGATGGTACGATTCTTGACCCGCTCGTCGTATCTAGGCGAACCGATATCAAATCGGCGTAATTGAAATCTTTGCTTTCCATGGTCCGGCAAAACCTCATAATCTGCCGCCAATGGGCCTTTTGTGGCAGCGCGTTCCGGCCAGTCAACAATGACATCATCGACAATATCAAACTCCCCGATTTGATCAGCGATTGTATTGATCAATTGGCGAGTTACCAGGGAGTGGTCGTCATTTTGCAGCAGCATCAACAGTTTTTTCGGTTCAATTAATTGAGCTTCTATCAGGTCAGCCGATCTTCCCAGTTTCGAAATAATGGTCTCTCCCCACTGATCAATAAGAACATTTCTGGCCAACAGAAAACCAATGAGCGACAGCGTAATGAGCAATATGAATGTGGGCAGTATCGCGTAGAGAAGCGTCCTTTGCTGCAAGGACTTCGGTTGAATCCTCATAAAATTGAGCAACCCTCTTAACTCTTGTTTATGGTTAGCTTTTCGGCAGGACAATCTAAAGGCCTCGTCGCCACTGACTTGTTCCTCCCGATAAAAATTTACTGTCATATAGTAAGCATCGATTCACCTTCCCTCCACCGGGTGAGCTGTAATTCGAGTGACAACCTTGAGCCTCCGATCGAAGAGTAGGCCAGCATATATTCTTGTCATGGAAGAGGAAGAGGCCCTGCTCCTGGCGAGGTCTCCAGAGATTGTGAGAGTGCTTATAATTACTCAGAAATAGTGGACTGCTGTACACTTCTAGTGATTTACAAGAGATTGACAGCCTTTCCTGATTAGAGCTAGCTGCTTGAGTTCACTGACATTTATTATAAAAGAACAGATCAGAAGCTAAGGATTATCAATGCGAAACGAAAACAAGCTACTCAAATTTCTTCGATCGTCTTTATCGCTGCGCATTGTGCTGTGGGTTTTCTTCAGCGTGATTGTAATTGAGACCATTATCCTGATCCCTTCTCTAAAGAAACGAGAGAATGAACTCTTGTCTCATATGAAAGAAATCACCACAGTAGAGTTATCTTTGATACTGCGACTTACGGACTCTTCGACAACAGTTGAGGGACTCGCTGAAAAGATCAAGCTTCTGCAATCATACCTTAAAATCCATGGGGGAGTGCTCTATAAGCGTGATGGCGACGTTATCGGAGCTTTTGGAGAGAAACCCTGGTTAAGCTTTGCTGAAGTCAAAAAAGACAAGAATGCCCACCGGTTCGATCGCGATTTATCCCGCTACGATTTTGCTGTCATGGCCGAGAACCGGAAGGGCAAATACATCTTTATTGCCCGGCTGGACTCATCTGGCGTCACGAATGAATTATATGCGTTTTTCTGGCGCATCGCAGGGCTGGTTTTTATCATTTCCATCTTCGTCACAGCCGGGGCCTGGATAGCCCTGAAACCGATTGTTGTTTCCCCCATTCTGAGACTCAGAAGTGATTTGATTAAAGCCGGAGATGCCATCAGCAATGACCGTCAGCCGCCGCCCTTCTACTCAACCACGGTAAAACGCCGTGACGAGTTGGGTGATGTCATTGCAGCGTTCAATCAAATGTTTGGGCAAATTAGCGAGGCAATCAGACGTCGCAAGGAAGCGGAAAAAGAACGGCAGATGAGCTATCAGCAGATAGAAGCCTTCTCTGCCATTTTAAACGCCGAATTGGAAAAGGGCCGGCAGATCCAGAGAAACTTTTTCCCCGACAGGTCTCCGCTGATTCCAGGTTGGGAAATCTCAACCTATTTCAAAGAAGCGCGGCAATTATCAGGTGACTTCTATGACGTATTCGAGCTGCCCAGCGGTCGTCTGGCTTTCGTGGTTGCCGATGTCTGCGATAAGGGCGTGGGCGCAGCGCTCTTTATGGCTCTTTTCCGCAGCTTGATAAGAGTGTTCTCAGAATATGCGGATTCGAAGAATGAACACGATCAAGCTGTCCCGGCGGCAGGTGACCGGGGTACCCCCATCTCGGAACACCCGTCGACAAACCAGACCCCTCCAAGTGCCTTACAAGCTGTTCAACTGACAAACGAATATGTGGCGCTGAATCACGGCGAACTGGTTATGTTTGCGACCCTTTTTTTTGGCTTTCTTGACCCGGGTACAGGATCACTCAGCTATATCAACGCCGGTCATGAACCTCTTGTTGTTCTCAATTCCTCCGGTGAGGTCAAGACTCTGCTTAAACCGACGGGGCCGGCCATCGGCATTGACCCTCACCTCCGTTTCGGGTTCGAGCACATAGTGCTCGAACCGGGCACCCTGCTGCTGGGCTACACCGATGGTGTTCCGGATGCGATAAACTCAGAGGGCGAATTTTATAGCGCTGAAAAACTGTTCTCACTTCTTGAAAAACCGGTAAGTTCAGCAACTGCCCTCACCAACAGAATCGTCGAAGCAGTTGAGAGCCATATTGGCGAAGCCGAACAACATGATGACATAACATTGATGGCCATCTGCAGGAAGCAAGCAGAAGAACAGCACAGCTGAGTGTTGGCTTTCCAGGCCGGGCATGGCGTCGGCGCTGCTTCTGCTTATCTCTTCGTTCGTCTGTTTTGACGGTGTTCTCGCTTTTCGCTATACTGGTGTATCGACGCTTCCGATTGGGACATCTGCAACAGTATCCTATTAACAGTCAACAGCTAGTGGATTTGAATGGACAATTTGATTACTGGACTGGGGAGTACGATGGCGATTTTCGCCATATTCATCGGCTCCCTGATCATGGCAACGCTTACCCAGACCTTTTCTGAGAATTTTTATCCGGAATTAAAGGAGAAAAGGGATTTCCTGTTTTGGGTATGGCTCTTTGCCTGGATAGCTCTTTTCACCGTTTTATGGACCTCCATTAAAGGCGCCCTTCACATTTAGGGGACACGGGCGGACTGCCTAAAATTGTGCCGCCTGTGCCCCGATCGCGATGGAAAATTCTCCTCCGCCACCAATGACACCGCCCCACTTGCCGCAATTAGTCCGGCATAATGGTCTCACTGGCCGCCTGGCCGCGAATTCGAGCTCCGCCTGACGGTGGCGACTATCCATTTCTGAACTCTTTAGTTCACATAACCGCTGCCAATGGCAGAAAAAGGAAGATGCAAATCGAGTTCTGGCACGTGTTTGGCAATCCAGGCAACAAAGGTGTTACTGTTGGGCCCGGGAAAGGCAGAATAGGAGGTTTTCCAGGGGTAATCCTCTGCGGCCTGGCTAATTGCATCTATCAGTTCATCCCCTCCTTCTCCCATATATTTTTTTAAGATACGAGGTTTTGCTCCGTACCAAAACCGATCCGGAATATCCCGGGCGACTCTCATAACCGGCTGATTATGACGGCCTCGCCAGCCGACCACGTCATACACTGTATAAAATTCCTCGCCAGTCCGCTTGGTTGCAACCCAGGTATGGATGGCAAACCAGCCGCGCCATCCCCAGGCAGCGGCGCCGTAAACCAGTATTACTGCTTCCTCGGTGATTAATGGATCAGGTGCGGTCCCGGATGACTCACGGCTCGCAGTGCGCCAATCCTTATTAGATGAGCAGCTGGCCGATAATAGACCCATTAACACGATACCCACGAGTAGCTTCCATAGCTTCATAATCTGAGACAATCCCATACTCGGCGGTTTTACATTGGTGGTTGGAAAAGAAGAGGTTTACATCCTGCCATGGCGAAGGATCGACACCAGGAGCCAGAAACCCATTATTCCGGCGAGAAGAAAGCCAATCAAACCGATAATGGGTATGTCATGCCACTTCGGCGGAATCCCTGAGAGGATTATCAGAGATGAGCCTATTACGAGAGAGGCCAGCACAATGGCAAAGGAAATCCTGTTAGACACCTGATCAAGCACCGCTCTCAGCTTTGCCAAGCCGCGATGCTCAAATTCAAGTTTTATCCTGCCCTGTCGAAGCTGAGATAAAATAGATCGGACTTCTTCCGGCAAATCCCGCAGCAGGTCAATATATTCTGAAGTTGTCAGGCCAGCCTCTTCTGCTATCCTATGAAGACGAAGCCTGTCTGATTTGACTTTCTTCATAAATGGCTGGGCCAGCTTGATCAGCTCCAGGTCGGGGTCGAGAATACGGCCAACTCCTTCAACGGTGGTCATCGCCTTCATCATCAGATAAAAATTAGGTTTAAAATAAACCCGATGCCGGGAGACCAGTTCAAGCAGATCCTGCAGAATCTTTCCTGCTTCCAGCTCTTTCAGGGGCAGATAGAGATATCTGTCCAGCATTTCAGAGAGATCAAGGCTCAAGGCATCTTTATCGATATCTCCATGGTGGTTCGTTACCTTGAGAACGCTTTCCGTCACTTTACGCTCGTTTCGAGCAACCATATAGAGCACTAAGTCCGTAAAGTCTTCACGGTCTTGACGACTCAAACGGCCCATCATACCGAAATCAAGGAAGCAGATAACATTATCCGGCAGAATAAAAACGTTTCCTGGATGGGGATCGGCATGAAAAAAACCATGGACGAAAATCTGCTCCATAATCAAATTTGTTCCGCGTTCAGCCACAAGAGGCAGATTAGTCCCCTGTGTGCGCAGCTGATCAACATGTGACGCTTTCACTCCCTGGATCTTTTCCATGGTCAGAATGCGCCTGCAGCTCAAATCCCGGTAGACCCTGGGAACATAGATTGCGCTGTTCTGCTCAAATTGTCTTTCGAAGCGCTCGATATTGCGAATCTCAACCGAATAATCAATTTCTTTTGATATCGTCTTGGCAAACTCCTCAACAACAGAAGTGGGGCGATGTCCCTGCAGCTCTTCAAGATAGCGCTCCATCAGGGTTGCGATATGAGAGAGTATTTCAATGTCTACAGCGATGATTTTTTCAATATCAGGCCGCTGGACTTTAACAACAACTTTCTCCCCGCCCTGGAGCACACCCGCATGAACCTGGCCAATGGAAGCTGCAGCAATAGGTTCGCGATTAAATTCCGCAAAAAGCTCTTCCGGCTTTTTTCCCATTTCTGCAAGAAAAATCCCTTCTACATCCTCATACGAAAAGGGGGGAACGTCATCCTGCAGCTTGGCAAGCTCGAACAGATAGTGCGGGGGGATGAAATCAGATCTGGTGGAAAGAACCTGACCAAGCTTTATAAAGGTTGGGCCAAGCTCTTCAAGCGCCATGCGCAGCCGTTCCGGCCGGGAAAGCTTGTCTATCTGCTCCCTCGGTTTACGGTTGATCATCTGCAGGCCGCTTTCGAGGTACTGGTCGATATGAAGCCTCTCAACAATATCATCAAAACCGTACTTGAAGAGGATGCGCAATACCCTCTGGTAGCGATTCAGATGCCTGTATGTTTTGTTGATTGCTCCTATCTTCTTTATGCTGATCTTAAAGGGCACGGTGGACTACTCTTCCGCACTCATCTTTTCCAGCATTGCTTTCAGTTCCTCAACCTGGCTTTTCAATTCGGCCAGGTCTTCCCCGGTTGCCACATTCCTTTTTTTCAACTGGTCAGTCACCGCATGCTGTATTTTCTCCTCAAGCTGATTTTTTGCTTCTTCCGACTTTTTGAACATATCCTCGATGAGCTGCCTCCCTTCTTCCTGGGTCACTTTGCCTTTCTCAACAAGTTCCGTTTTCAACTCCTCAAGTTTTTCCTTGGTTAGAAAGGCTGCCCCTGCACCAATGAAAAACATGTTTTTCAGTGTTTCTTTCATTTTAAAATCCTCCGTTGTTATAGATCATACAATATCCATGATTCAATTCTTTCATACAGGCAACAACTGGTCAAATAAGCTGAACATCCGTGGGGAAACCCACCACCGAGCGCGCCTCCCGCGTTCATTTCAATCGCCTTGTCACAGTGTACTCCAACAAAAGAGATATCCGAGCCATTTGCAAAACGATCTTTTCGCCCACACTCTGCGTTATGCTCAAAATTTTATCCTTTAAATATCAATTATATCCCTGTGGTAAAATTTCTCGCATGGTTTGATTTTGAACGAAAATCCTGGTTTTACAAAAGGCTCATCCTCCTGATTCAAGCAACATGTTTCTATATAAACTAGGTGTGACAAGCGGCAAGATCAAGAAATGTCGCGTGCTGATCGGTTAAGGCAGTTTCTGCGTGTCTGCTTCGCAGGCGACAGGAATATGTGAGCATTCAGTAAGCGGCAGGATAATAGTTCGGATCTATGCTGGATGGCTCATCTACAGATTATTTCATTTCAAACATGGTTGAAAAATAGGCTACAATTAAAGTGGGCCGTAAAGCGGGATGAGATACCAAGTTTTACGGTCACCAGTTCTCGCTTGAAAATATTTTTTATGGTGTCTTGAACCGTATGAACAGATTATCCGCAGGTGCTATTGAAGGACTGTCAACCCTAATCGTTACCCACAACTGGTGGATCACACTGCTGGTTATCCTGTGTACCTCATGTGCGCCGCAAATCTCGTCAGAAATCAGCCATAACCAGTTTACATTGACAGGAAGCGACCTCAGGAACGGGGGAATTGCTTTTGTCACCCCATCTACAGTAACTGGCCAGGAGGAGGAAAAGCAGGCAGTCGCTTTTGTGTTCGCCTCGACCCTGATCGAACAACGGCCAGATTTACCCATTATCCCATTGCCGGCTGCGCTCAGCTTGATCAATGAAGCCGGATTGGCGGACGATTATAAAGAGATGTACAAAGAGTATCGGGACACCGGTATTTTTAGTAAAGACACTCTTGAGAAAATTGCAGAAGCAAGCGGAATTCGTTATGTGGCGCAATTAAAGCTTGCAGGATTCACCCAGCGATCTACGAATCGATTCGGGGTGTTTGGCTTACGAATGATCCAGACCAAAAGTGCCACAATTAGAATTTTCTTCCAGCTATGGGACGCAAGTAATGGGTCAATTTCATGGGAATCAGTGGCTGAACTGAGCTGGGCTGAAGAAAAAATAAAGGAAGACCCGGTAACTCTGCAGACCATAATGGTTCGAGCAGCACAAGATATTGCCGAAAATCTGCCACGTTGAATAGGTCAACTTTATCTATGGGAGCCCCCGCAATGCTCCAGAATGTAGCGTTTCGAGGAACTCTTTTGCCGCCAGATTAAAATTTTGGCCCCAGACAGTTGAGCCATGTGCAAAACGATCTTTTCGCCCACACTCTGCGTTATGCTCAAAATTTTATCCTCGGAATATCAATCATATGCCTGTGGTAAAATTTCTCGCATGCCTTGATTTTGAACGAAAATCTTAGTTTTGCAAGAGGCTCAGTTACTGGTGATCTTTAAAATTGCTGCGTGAGATGCCCCGGTCTAAAGTGATCCAGGCCGGGTAAATTATTTTGGTGCATGGAATTTATTGATGATCTCGTATCGTTTCTTCAAGAATTCCAGAAATTGTTCCCGAGTATAATTCTCACCATATTTTTTGACAAATTTGCTGAATACGATTTCTTCATCATACTCATATTCGGTTTCAATTTCCGATATCAACTTAACGAGATCTTTCTCTATCATGGGCGCATTTTATCATCATTCCAAAGAGGGTACAAATCTTGAGTTGAGGTCGAGTTGCCTGTGAACAGTTTACCCTGTCTGCCCCCATAGCTGACATTGATCAAAACACAAGATCAAAACACCAAGCTTTAAGCTTATGCTCCCCCTGCCGCACCAGCAACCGTGCCACCTTTGCTGGTGCAGGCAAGGTGGCACCTCAATTCCTGTTGTGTTTTCAACTGATCAATCTTTTTATTTCAAGATCTTCATGTTTGATTATAGTGTGTGTGAGGGCAAGCGTTTTTTGAATATGGAATCACCCGCATCTCATCATCTGAACATAAAAGTAATTGAAACGATTGAAAATGGGCTCAGTCGCTGGGGCTGACCCTAAGAACCCGCCTGATGAACGTAACTTGACGACGAAATACACATTGGAAATTGATAATGCGCCTCTTTGAGGCCGGACAGGACCAGTCATTTTGAATAATTGCGGACTGTACATTCAGTTATTTAGTATCCACGGCCTGATCAGGGGAACCTCTCCCGAACTTGGCCGTGATGCCGATACGGGAGGACAGATCAAGTACGTTTTGGAGCTGGCTAGGGCGCTCGGCGATTGCGAAGTGGTAGATCAGGTTGACCTGGTTACCAGACTGATCGACGATCCCGACGTGGGGCCCGATTACGCCGTGCCGATAGAACCGCTCTCCGAACACGCCCGTATTGTCCGAATCCGCTGCGGCGGCAAGAAATACATGCGCAAGGAGCTTCTCTGGCCGCACCTGGAGAAATTCATCGACCTATCTATCAGATTCATCAAATCGCAACAGCGGGTCCCCGACATTATCCACGGCCATTACGCAGATGCCGGATATGTGGCGATGCAGCTAGCCGAGGCCTTTGACGCCTGCTTCGTCTTCACTGGTCACTCCCTGGGCAGAAGCAAGAAGGAAAAGCTTCTCAGCGACGGACTCACTGAAGCCCGCATCGATCGGCAGTACAGGATCAGCCACCGCATAGGGGTGGAAGAAAAGATCATCAAACGGGCCCAACTGATCATTACCTCGACAAGACAGGAAATAGAGGAACAATACGGCTTGTACAAAAGCGGCCGGCATGATCGTTTTGCCGTGATTCCGCCAGGCATCGATGTGGAGACCTTTTATCCTTTCTACGACTCGCAACTGGATAGTGAACTGCTCAACGAGGAGGTGAAGCAGATTCGTTATACCTTGATGCGCGAACTGCATCGCTTCTGGGCCCACCCTGAAAAACCGTTTATCCTGGCCCTCTGCCGCCCTGATCATCGGAAAAATATCACCGGCCTAATCGAGGCCTACGGCACCAATCGGGAACTGCAAAAAATAGCCAATCTGGCCATATTTGCCGGCATTCGCAAGGACATCAAGGTTATGGAGGACAACGAGCAAGAGGTTCTGACCGACATGCTCCTGCAGATGGATCGCTATGACCTTTATGGAAAACTGGCCATTCCCAAGCGGCATGATTTTTCCACCGAAGTACCGGAACTTTACCGGATCTGTGCAGAGAGCCAGGGCGTCTTTGTCAACCCAGCCCTGATCGAACCCTTCGGCCTGACCCTGATCGAAGCATCAGCCTGCGGGTTGCCGATTGTTGCAACCAATAACGGCGGACCGGTCGATATCGTCGCCAACTGCGACAACGGCATTTTGATAGAGGCCTCCGATTCCACCAGCATTGCTGAAGCGCTCCTGAGCATACTTATCGATGAGGCAAGGTGGTCCGGATTTTCTAACAACGGCATAAACGGTGTCAGAAAACACTATTCCTGGCCAGCGCACTCCGAAAAGACCCTGAGCCGGTTCAGCACTTTACTGCCTGAACGCCACGTCGCTGATTCTGATGCGGAGCAGGCTGTCAGAGAACTGCCCGCTCCGTCTTTTGGCAGACGGCTTACCAATGTGCAGCACCTGATGATTACCGATATCGACAACACCCTGGTCGGCGATGATCAAAGTATGCGCGAACTTTTCTGGCTCTTGGATGAACGAAGAGAGAAGCTGGCCTGGGGCGTGGCGACGGGCAGAAGCCTCGAGTTGACGCTGGACGCCATGACCGTCCACAACTTCCCCATGCCCGATATCCTGATCTGCTCGGTCGGCACTGAAATCTATTATGGCCCCGACCTTCGACATGACCGTAGCTGGCACCAGCATATTTCCTACCAGTGGAAGGCGGAAGCCATTAAAGAGGTCCTGGGCTCCCTAAAGTTTCTGGTATTCCAGGAGGCTGAGGGCCAGCGAAGCCACAAAATCAGCTACTATCTTGAGGAGAAGGAAGGCCGTCTGCACACCATCCAGGAGTTGCTGAAACACCACCGGCTGCGCTGCCAGATCATCTATTCCCACGGCCAGTTTCTTGATATTCTGCCGATCAGGGCCTCTAAAGGAAAAGCAATTGACTACATCCGCTACAAGTTTGATTTTTCGCCCCTCCACGTCATGGTGGCCGGCGACTCCGGCAACGACGAGGACATGATCGACAGCGCGGCCCGGGGACTGGTGGTCAGCAATCACAGCGAAGAGTTGGAAAAGCTGCGCCGTAAGTCAAATATATATTTTAGCTCAGAAGCATATGCCGCAGGCATCATTGATGGCCTGGGACACTATGGATTTCTAGGCAGCTGATCGCATGGCCGCCGCTCGCTTCTTAAACTGAAGGTGGTAAAACATCTCCAGATAGCGACTTGTTTCCTCGCGCTCAAGATTGGTGGCAAACTTCCAGAATCCGTAGATACAGCTCAGCGACATCAGGCGCTTGGCGTAGCGTTTCCAGGTATAGCGCTCTTCAATACGGTTCCGGGCGCCCGCAGAGAGATCCTGCCAGAGATTTGGCTCTGCCGAACAGCGCTCAAAAAACTCGGCCATTCGGGTGGCCGCCAGCCCGCCGTGATTGGGGTCGATATGGTAGCCTGAGACCTTATCCTCGATAATCTCAAGCGGCCCCCCATAGCAGGTCGCAAATGTCGGCAGACCGGATACCATGGCCTCGACTACGGTAAGACCGAAAGCTTCAAAAAAGGCGGGCTGCACAAAGGCCCCCCGGGTATCGGCTACAGAGCGGTACAATTCACCGGTCAATTGTTTATCGAGCCGGATTCCAAGCCACCTGACCCTGTCGTCCAGCTGATACTGGTCGAACAGCTCATGCAGCCTTAATATCTGATCGCGCTCTTCATTGTCTCCCGATTGGTCCGGTTGGACCGTTCCACCGATGATCAGCAGGTCGGCAGCTTCCTGCAAACGGTCGCACCCGCCGTACCATTCCACCAAGCCGGTCAAATTCTTGATGTGATCCAGCCGAGCCATGGAAAACAGCAGGGGTTTGTTCTGGCGGCGCAGTTCGCCACGACTCTGATGGTCGGGGCCGCCATAGATCAGGCGGTCCAACTCCATTTTCTGAGAGGAATCCCGTCTGCTGGTTTCAGTATAGGAGAAAAAGGTAGCCTCATCGGCGCCCGGAGAGACAATATTGAACTTGGGATCAAACACATCGATGCCGTGGATGACGCGTTGCAGCGACGGCATCGTGAACGATGCATAACTTTCATACTGGCCAACCACGTCGCTGGAACCGGCGATCTCTTGATAAGTTGAGGTAATGATGAAATCAGACGAGTTCATGGCGATCAGATCGGCGGTAAACTGACATGAAAAGCGATATTGCTCCTCCATGTCCTGCCAGTAAAGGGCGGAGTAGAGATATTTCGTCTTTTCCAATGCATGAGCTATGGTGCACTGGGTCACCCCCAGCCGCTGAGCCATAATATAAGCTACCAGATTGCCGTCTGAATAATTTCCGATAATCAGGTCAGGCCGCCGGTCGAAACGCTCCAGCAATTCGGCCTCGGCCTCGATGCTGAAGGCCTCCAGGTAAGGCCAGACTTCAAAGCGGGACAGCCAAGGTCCTACAATCGAGCCGTCGTCTTCGCGAAACGGGATACGGATGATGTGCACATTGTCAGTGCCCCGGACGTGCTCCTCGGCCAAATTGCAGGTGGTGCCCCCAGATTCCGGGATCAGCCTGGTGACGATCAGGATCTGCGGTCTGATATCGAGACCTTGTTGATAAATGCGGGCGCTCATTTCTTGCTCCAGGGCACGGACCTGGTCGAGAATATATACCACCTGTCCACCGGTATCGGGAAGGCCGAGCACATTCTCCTGAGCGAAGTATCCATGGGGCGAGAGAACGGCAATGTTGAAGATCATCGGTATCCGGCTCAAGAACTTTTCCAGGTTCTGGTGATCCGGCGCCTCCAGCAGGTCAGCCAACACTCCCATGGTTTCGGTAATGCCTCCAATCGTGCGGCCCCAGCCTGGTCTGAAGCCCATGTCGCCGAGATCAGCTTCGAGATCGCGCCACTCGAGGTGGTCCGGCTTGCCCTCGAGAAAGTCGAGTGCGGTCCGCAGCGCATTGCGTAACTCGTTTACCGTGCCGATCCTGCTGTTGATCATGAAAGTCTCATTGCCATAGCCATGCACCTGGAGGAAGGAGAACAGCAGTTCATCTCCCTTTTTTAAATCGCTGCCCAGACGGCTGGAAAAGATACGATTCAGAAACTCGACACCGTGGCCGATCGATCGGGTCCGGTTCATCTTGGGAAAATCCCTTTCAAAAGGATTGAAGTCGATTTCCAATGTCGGCAGTCGTTCAGTGCGAGGTGAAACTATGTTTTCCTTAAATTCGAGAAATTCTTTTGTCGAAACCTGTTCGAAACCCATGCTCTCAAAGTGATAGCGCAAATAAATCCAGTGCGCCACCCGGGGCCGAACATCCAGGTAAAGATAGTGGCCATCAAGGGCAGCCTCCTGGCTTGTTTTCAAGGTAGTCGCCAGAGGTGAGTTACGCAGCAGTTCATGGCTAGTATCCTGGCTGCAGAATTGACAAAATTCGTCCCAGAGATCGCTGCCCAGTATAAATTTTCGATTTGAAGAACGATAATTTAGAAAAAGTTCTTGGACTATGCTCCGGTGCTCTTCCACAAATGCACCCAATTCGTCTAACATCGGTGTCTCCACTCGCTGGTCAAGATCTATCGCAACTTTGGTAGTTGATCGTAATGAGTTCAACTCATTATCAGACATCCTTTTATACGCAGGTCCGGGTCGCAGGAACTGCTCCAACCCGTTACTGACCACTATACTAATTAAAATCATTCAAATAGCGAAGGTGCAATTAACATTTAATTTGTTCTTTCGGACTCATGAATCGGATTGGAACGATTCCTCGGGGCGCTGCATTTTCCCAACTGGGTATTGAAGCTGGCTTTTCAAAATTAATTTAGTAACTTGTATCTATTGCCCGCGTTGCAGAAACTTTGGGCTCGAGAGATAATAAACTGATTTCCACAGGTAACTGAAATTTAGTTTTTCCCACAAGGAGGGGTGGCAATGGTTGAGACTATCAACAAGCTCTACGAAACTTCTCATTTGCTGCTGCACAGGACTTCCAGACAAGATGCAGCAAAGGGCATCAGCGTCATTGTTAAAGGTGAAGGGATACGTGTTTTTGACCAGGACGGCACCTGTTATATAGATCTGGAAGCCGGCGGGACTCGTCCTGTCCATGCTGGCTACGGCCGCAATGAGCTGGCCCAGGCAAGCTATGATCAGATGTGTCAGATGGCCTATTTCACACCAATGGGGTTTGCCAATGCCCCGGCAATGCAGCTGGCGGATAAGTTAGCTGAGATTACTCCAGCGGGAATCGAACGATTTACGTTCGAGTGTGACGGCTCCGAAGCGGTAGAAACGGCAATGAAGCTTGCCAAACATTACCATTATTATCGCGGCGACCAGGGGCGCTTTAAGGTTGTTTCCCGACGTGGTGCCTATCACGGGGTTAATGGTATCGGCGTGCGGGCGCTTGGTATTGTTATGCCCATGCGTCAGTTGATGGAACCATTGGCGCCGGGCGCGGTCTTTATTGAATCTCCCTATTGTTACAGGTGCCCTCATAACCTGCGCTATCCAGATTGTGACATTGCTTGTGCACGAGAACTGGAACGCATGATCGAGTTTGAAGGCCCGGAACAGATTTCCATGTTTATAGGTGAACCTATTCAGCAGGGGTTTGGTGCCTATAGACCGCCGCCTGAGTATTGGCCGCTGATTCGAGAAATCTGTGACCGGTATGATATCTTATTGGTTATCGACGAAGTCATTTGCGGGTTCGGTCGCACCGGCCTGATGTTTGCCACCCAACACTTCGACGTGCACCCGGACCTGCTCACCATGGCAAAGGGGTTGACAAGTGGGTACGTACCCCTGGGCGCCGTTGGTTGTTCGGTTCGCATTACAGAACCTATTGAATTGCTGAATCACCTGCACACCTATGGCAATCACCCGGTTTCCTGCGCGGTGGCCCTGAGAAATCTGGAAATCCTTGAAACTGAAAAACTGATTGAAAACAGCGAACAGATGGGACGCTATTTCCTAGACGGCCTGCACACTCTTCTGCACCACCCCAGCGTGGGTGAGGTGCGAGGGACCGGTCTTTGGCTCGCGCTCGACTTTACCGTCGACAAAAAGTCTCGCGCCCCCTTTCCATTTGAGAACTTGATGGGCATCATCGCGCGCATGAAACAGAAAGGGATCCTTGTCAAGACCATGGGGATGGCCCTGGAGTTAGCGCCGCCCCTGATTATAAATAAGGATGAAATCGATGAGGTAATTCCAGTTCTGGACGCATGTATTACCGA
>JARFQM010000074.1 GCA_029287755.1 Desulfofustis sp.
TTTCTCCTTGAGCAATTCGGCGAATTTATCCATGGCCACCGTGTTCGGGTAGCCGGCCACGTGGATGTTCCAGCCGCGCCATTCCTTGGCCTGGACGGAAACTGAGAAACCGATGAGCAGTGCCGCTGCGGCGACTGCAAGTACAACTTTTTTCAGACAATTCATAGCTTTCCTCCATGAAGTGGTTGGCAACATAGACGTTTCGCCTACGTTTCCTTTTTAAGTGACCATGTCCTCCAGCCTAACCGGACATGTGTGCCGCACAAATCTACCTGTTTATCGATGCATACCGACTGCACCCCCTCTATTCCGTTGACAAATCATAGAGCCCTGCCTCAGCACCCCTGCTGCCGAGTGATTCAGATATCAAAGAGGCGTATTTGAGAGTCGCTGCTATTTCCTTGTCGATGGTTCGTTCATTTTCTATGGCTGCGAGAAAGGCGATACTGATCGCCCCCTGTAACTCCTGATTATGTCCCACCAGGGGCGCCGCAACACACTTGATTCCTTTGGTTATCTCCTCGTTGTCAAGGGCATACCCCTTTTCCCGTATCACTTTCAGTTCAGCCTTGAGTTGGTGCGGGTCGGTAATGGTGTGCTCCGTATAGGCCTCCAGCGGCTGGCTCACCAACGTGCGAACAACGTCTACTGAAGAGTAGGCGAGAAGCACTTTGCCCAGCCCGGTGCAATGCAGAGGGAATGGTTTACCTATCTCTGAAAAAAGTTTAATGCCAAAATCTTTCGATTGAATCTTGTCCGCAAACACACCGACCAAGCCGTTGCGAATCCCCAGATTCGTCGTGTGCCCGGTGACCTGGTGAAGTTCCACAAGGTAGGGATGCACATGGCTGCTGAGACGGAAATGTGCCATTACCTCGGCGCCCAGCGCCGCTAACTTGAGACTGCCGAAATACCTTTTTGTTTCAGAGTCATAGGTTAGATAATCCAGCTGGGTGAGATCTTTAAGGATACGGTGAACTGTCGACTTGGGTAGACTCGAATCTTTAATTATATCTGAATACGTGGCACCTACACCTTGGCAGGCGACCACTGTTTCGAGGATTGAAAATGTTTTATGGAGAGGATTCATTTGGTTTCGACTCAAAGAGAGAAATTGAGGACCTGGTCTCAGGGCAGGGTTCTCCATATACGGAAAATATATCTATATATAGAGAACCAGAAACTGTTTATTTTGTCAACAAGAAGAATTGATGCAGTTGATTTGGAGGCAGAAGAAAGCACACCTATCAGGACATCGACATCGACCAGGGCAACGGCAGCGGCAGCTGAAGAGAGAAAACCTTTTGTACCAGATCCTGGTCACTTACAGTATGACAAAGGATCTCGCCGCAGAGAGACGTTTCCGAGAGGCTGGCGGACAATTACGGAAAGTATGAACCACCTTTTAAAAAGGGTCGAATAATTTAGATACGAATAAAAACGAACTCTAAGTATATTGACTCATGGCGCCCCGGCAAGACCTGAGATTGCCGTCGGCCGCATCAAACAGCAGAGCTTAAATCAAGGCAGAAAGAGGTGCTCCTTCAGCAGCACCGGAGATGTTGAGCGCCCCCCAATGTGTCTTCGCGCACTGGCCCAGGCAGAGGAGAGCATTGCCAACAAAATATTGTCAGGAAGACGACTTTGACTCAGACGGTTCCGAGAAACGAAAGATCTGTATTGCTGAGTGGTTGCATAATCAACCTGCTTGCAGTTTCTACGGTATTCATGACCCAGTCAATATTTTTGGAACTTTCTCAGACCTTCAGGACAGATATCACCGAAGCACGGTTTTCATTCAGCGTCGTTTCCTTGTTTTACTGCGTATCTTTTTTCTTTTTAGGCCCCGCCGCAGATAAGTTTAATTTACCCAGAATGGCTTTGACTGGAATGCTGCTGCTTGCCATCACGGTTTTCTACTCATCTCTCACCTCGGATTTCAGTTTATTCATTATAGCCATGGCATGTATGGGAATCAGCGCAGCAATAGTGCCGGCCTCGATGTTCCCGTATATTGCCAAGACATCGCCAGCCAATAAGATCGGCGTCTATATGGGATCGATCGTGGCCTCTGGGACGCTTGGGGTCATTTTAGGCCGGGTCTCAATGGGGATAATGACGGCGCTGGTTGGTTGGCAGGTATCATTTAGAATTGTCTCTGCCGCTCTGGTTATCCTTGCAGCAGTTACGTTTCCTTATCTTGCCAAGGGAAACGATGGAACGGTAAAAAACACCCAGAAGCTAAGCAGGTTGTACTTAAATTCACTCCAACTGTTAAGCAACGCCAAGATATTATCCTTTTTCTTGATTGGGTTTTGCCTGTTTGTCGGCTTTCTGGGTATGGTTACTTTTTTAACCTACCGGCTGATCGGTCCTCCTTTTAATTTTACATCCGGAGAAATCGGCTGGATAAGTTTTGCTGGAATCACTGCACTAATTGCCCCCTATGCGGGATATCTTTCTCAAAAGTTTGGCCAATACAGAACTATTTTCATCAGCTTAGTGGTGTGCCTGCTGTCTTTTCAACTCATGGGCTGGTTCCAGTCTGTGACCTTGACTGCAATCGGTATATTGCTGCTGTTCCTGGGCGTCTATACCTGTCAGCCCTTGGTGTTTGTACTCATTGGGCGGAGCGCACCAAGAGAAGCAATAGGCAGCGCCTCAGCCCTTTATATACTTTTTTGTGTCGGGGGCGGCAGTCTTTCTTCCATCTTTCTGGGTCCGGTTTGGCGCTCATTTGGCTGGTCCGGTGTGACCGCCATCTGTACAATTTCCCTAATGATTTCTCTGTCGATTTTAACCATGCACACCTGTAGAGAAAGACGGGCAGCTCACCCTGAAACAGGTAAGGCGCCTGGGCTGAATAGCGGAACAACTGACAGTGGGGGCAGCAATTATTAACAGTGCCCTGCGGCAGCATATGGAGGGAGACAGGAAACTATGAAGTGGACCGGAGAACACTACTTTCCAAAGAAAATAGTTACATTTTTTCAATTGTTTACCCTTGGTTCAATGGTGCTTTTCCAAGCTGCTGAACTGTCCGCTTCGCAATACTGGCCGCAAGCACAGTGGAGAACCGCATCCCCAGAAAGCCAGGGCATGAGTTCAAGGATACTGGCAGAGCTTTTTCACTCCGTGAGAGAGAACGAATATGAAATTGACGGCCTGATAATAGTGCGGAACGGATACGTGGTTCTGGAGTCCTATAATCACCTGCTGGAACCACATTTCAAACACCAGATCTATTCCTGCACCAAAAGCGTCTCTTCAGCGCTGATCGGGATCGCCATCGAAAAAGGTTATATCAAGTCGGTTGATCAGACCCTGGGGGAACTGTTTCCCGAGAAAACGGCTGAGGTTCAACAGAGCGGCAACAAGGAGATTAGTCTGCGGCACCTGCTGATGATGGCTACCGGCCTTGCATGTGAAGATTCTGTCCGTTACGAATTTAAAGGAATGAAAGAGATGTGGCAAAGCGATGACTGGGTGCAGCACATGATCGATCTGCCCCCAATTGAGCCACCCGGAACTCGCTTTGAATACTGTAACGGCGCTTCAGCGCTTCTTACCGCAATTATCCAGAAAGCCTCCGGGATGACGGCCTTTGAGTTCGCCAAACGACACCTTTTCAACCCTTTAAAAATATCAGACATTCATTGGAAAAGTCACAACGGCATAACAATTGGCTACAGCGATCTGACCATGCGGCCTGTCGACATGGCTAGATTTGGCTACTTATTTTTGCACAATGGAAGATGGAACAACCAGCAAATCATATCTGAAGAATGGGTTGAGGAATCTACGAAAAAACACATTAACAACCCCCTGGCCTATGGTTACGGCTATCAGTGGTGGATCATGACCCCACAGAGATTTGCTGCAGTGGGGGCTCATGGGCAGCGTATATTCGTCCTCAAAGACAAGAATATGGTGGTGGTGTTCACGGGAGATCTTAAAAAAGTAAAAACTCGAATTCCCGAAGAACTGCTCCACAGCTTCATTGTTCCCGCAGTCCGTTCAGATGACCCGCTGCCGGAAAATCGCAGATCGTGGGAAAGACTGCAATCTCTGCGTCTGTCTGGACAGACAGGAGAGTAATCATTCTGAACGCGAGAATGGGCTTGCTGGCAAAGCAAGATGAGCAAAATCGGTAGACCGCGATTCGGCCGTTTGTAACAGGAAGCGTCCTCGGAACTTGGCCTACGTCAGCCCTTTCATTTCAGCCTCCGCCTTTTCCAGCCAGAAACGCGTATCCATTTCCCGCCACATTGCTGTTGCAATAGCAAAGTGTTCCATCGCATGCTCAGGCTTTCCCGCTCTTCGTGACAGCGTGCCCAGGCCAACATGGCAGTGGGCGAGAAGAGGACGCATGTCGAGTCCCGCGGCCAAAGTCATGGCCTCCTGATAGGCGCCTTCGGCAGCCTTTAGGGTGGGCGGATGACCGAGTGCAGCAGCTTCGCCTAATAAGCGTTGCGCCCAGGCTTCCTGGCTGCGCTGGCCGTGTGTGCGCGCCAGTGTTAGGGCCCGTTTAGCAGTGCTGGCGGCCTCCTCCACCTGGCTGGCCAGGAGCTGCGCCTCGCATAAATGGACAATCGTGGGAGTCAGAAACATAGAGAATCCTATAGATTCAGCAGCGGCAACAGCGCTGTTCAGGAGATCGAGTCCTTCCGATTCGCGCCCGGCGAGCACGTACATATAACCCAAAAGCTCATCCAGAATTGGGGCAACGAAGCGAAGATTCCACTCACGGCACAGGGCTGCCCCGCGTTCGAGCAAGGGAATGGCTTGGCTGAAATCCCCCTTAACGCTGTACACTTGGCCCAGAGCGCGGTAGGCGAAGGCCAGACTGTAGGGGTGGTTGAGGGTTTCGGCAAGTCGAACGGCATCAAGTCCGTGGGTCATTCCTTCATCGATTTTGCCTCTTTCAGCGAGCCCCCAGGCCCAAAAGACGCGGGCCATAACGACAGGGAATCCGGCCATCCCGAGCCGTTCCCGACCGAGATCGCCGGCGAGCAGCTGAATGGTCCCATTAAGACTAACCCCTGCACGCTTATAATCGCCGGCGGTAAAGTAGGCTGTACCTAGGTAGTAATTTGCTACCACCTTGAGGGTGAGATCGTCGAGTTCTTCTGCCATCTGCTCGACTTTCTTTGCCGACGACACGGCATCCGCCGAATAACCGGTTAATCTGGAGTGCTCGCTCATGTATGCTGAAATTATCGCCAGTCGGCGCTTATCATCCAGGCCCAGAGCCACTGACTCGGCATCACGAAGATGGCCGAGTCCGGTCTCGACCTCACCTAGCGGAAAAAGAGCGTTTCTCAGACCAAGGCGAAAGTCGACCGACTGCGCCAGTGTCTCCGGGGTCTCAGGGAGATGCGTCAGGGCCGAAAGGGCCTGATCGAAGTAACGTGCCGCTTCTTGATGTGCTGATCTGCCAAGCGCCCGCGCCGCAGCTTCGGACTGGTATCTCACCGCCTTCTCCCAGATTTCTCCACACGCTGCGTGATGGGCTAATCTCTCTACTTGCTCACCGATACGCTCAGAATAGAGTGTTTCAATAGACTCGACAATTTGGGCGTGTAATTCTCGTCGCCGATCATGGAGCAGGCTGCCGTAAGCAACCTGGTAGGTAAGGCCATGGGTGAATGTGTATTCCACATCGGGAAAAAGACGCGCCTCATAGAGGAACTCTGCCGCCTGCAGATGGGCGATCCCCCGGTGCAGCCCATCTTCGGTGACATCGGCGATGGCTTGGAGCAGGGGGAAAGGCACCTCCATGCCAATCACCGCGGCGGCCTGGAGCAGACGCTTCTCCTCCGGCGGAAGCCGGTCGATCCGGGCTGCCAGGATAGCCTGGACAGTAGGCGGAACCTGGACACCCTCCAGCGACTTAGCCAAACGATAAAAACCGCGTTCTCCGGCTAGGACCTCAGTTTCTTCAAGCGTTCGGATGGTTTCCTCTAAAAAGAAGGGGTTGCCCTGGGTCTGCTCAATCAGGCGCTGCTTGAGAGGCTCCAGACTGTCGTCGCTGCCAATCAGGCCTTCCAGCAATTGCTCGCAGCTCTCGGGCGGCAAGGGGTCGATTCGGAGCTGCGTATAGTAACTCTTCGCCCCCCATCCGTGCTGGTATTCGGGACGGTAGTTGACAAGGAGAAGCATGTTTGCTGTCGGTAGGCTTTCGACCAAACTGTCGAGAAGACCCTGGGTTTCAGAATCGATCCATTGGAGGTCTTCCAAAGCCACTCCCAGGGGTTGAACCTGGCTTTCGCGCAGCAGCAGACGCTTGAGTGCATCGAGGGTACGCTGACGTCGCGTCGGAGGATCCATGGCCTGCCACTGAAGATCGTCGACCGGGACTTCTAAAAGCGTTAAGAAAGCGGGCAAACCGGGTTCTAATGCCCGGTCAAGAGAGAGAATCTTACCTGTCACCTTCTCGCGGATCTTGCGCAAATCGTCCCGCGATTCAATCTGAAAATACGCTTTTAAAAGGTCTATTACAGGCAGATAGACGCTGGATTTGCTGTAAGATGCTGTGCCGCTCTCAAGAACGAGCCAGCCATGGGTCCGCTGCGAATGGATAAACTCCCAGAACAGCCGCGATTTGCCAACGCCGGGATCACCCACCAGCGCCACCACCTGGCCGCGCCCCTCGCGGGCTTTTTCAAGGGCCTGGTTGACGCTTTGGAGTTCGATCTCTCGACCAACGAACCGGGTAAGCCCTCGCGAGACAGCAGCTTCTATGCGCGAGCGCGGCGTGCCCGCCCCCGTCACCTCAAACACCTCGAGTGGCTCCTCGATCCCCTTGACAGCCAAGGGGCCGAGTGGGCTGACCTGAACGAAGCCTTCGGCCAATGTCAAAGTACTGGAGGTAATCAAGATCGAGCCGGGCACAGCCATCTGTTCCATGCGGGCGGCAAGATGCGTGGTCTCGCCCACGGCGTTGTAATCCATCTTGAGGTCATTGCCGATGGAGCAGACGACTACCTCACCCGAATTCAGGCCAACGCGAATCTGGATGGGGATCCCCTCACTCCGCCTGAGATCTGCAGCGTAGCGCTTGATAGACTCCTGCATTCGGAGGGCAGCGTAACAGGCGCGAACGGCGTGATCCTCATGGGCGAGAGGTGCGCCGAACAGGGCCATAATGCCGTCCCCCATGACCAGATTAACGGTGCCCTCATAGTGATGGATCGCATCCATCATGATCTCGATCACCGGATCGATGAGCTTTCTTGCTTCCTCCGGGTCGCGGTCGGCCAGCATTTCCATTGATCCCTTGAGGTCAGCGAATAAAGCTGTGACCTGCTTCCGTTCACCTTCGAGCGCACTCTTCGAGGTCAGGATCTTCTCGGCTAAATGTTTGGGCGTGTAAGTCTCCGGCCCGGTATAGCGAGATGTTGTCGGCGCAGAGGCATAGCCTGTGGGATGAGCGCACTCTGAGCAGAAATTGGCGGTGGGGGAAAGCTGGAATCCGCAGTTTACACACGCACGTACCATGGGCGCTGCGCATTCCTCACAAAACTTGGCAGCCGGGCGATTCTCATGCTTGCATCTATGACAATTCATAGCCTCACCCATAAGACAAAATTCGTTGCTGCTAGATAAATCAACTCAGCAAACGTCTTATAGCAGCCCGTGTCGATGACCCGAACAAAACATGGCTATCCTATAAACTAACCATGCCGCCTAACCAGTAAATAGAACTATGTGGTAGTATCAGCAGCGCGCTATTTAGCAGGGCGGTCTTGAGAAATGGTTGTCTAACGGAGAACTCTCATTCATCTTGAGCTAATTGTGCGGGGGACATAACCGGCCCGTGTTGAGCTCCATTCGGATGGCATTTGACGCACAGGTCGAGACACACAAACCGCATCCATAGCATTTATCCTGATCAAACACCACCGCCCCCGATTCCCCGCTCTGAGCGCCGAAAACACATCGTTCCGTACACACTCCACACTGCATGCATGCGTCTGTGTCCACCACGGCGACATAATCAGCATGAGCCACCAGCTCGGGCCGCCCGAGCTTCTTCATGAACGCAATATCGTGACAACAACACTCGCAGCAGCTGCAGAGCGCATACACATGCTGTTCAGGGTTATAAATGGTCAGGTGCACCAGCCCATGCTCATTCGCCAGTTTCAGCGCCTCTGCTGCCTCCGGCAGACTGACGGGCCGGGCCGCACCCTGCTCAACCATTTTGTCCGCCACATCATTCGTATAGAAGCAGACTTCCACCGGCTTGTCGCAGCGCTTCTGCTTCGTCCTGCACAGACACTTTGCCAGCGCGAATGATCGCGAATTCCGCAGGATCTCAAGCACCTGCTGGGTTGGCAATACCCACTGCAACAACTGCAGCGACTGCTGCACTGGAATAACCTTCGATGAGAACGGAATCTTACCCTCCTTTACCCATCCGTCAAACAGATGCATCCGTTTCTCGAGTTCTTCATCCCGTTCTTTCTTTTGCATATCCCATCCCCCAATAGTGTAATGCTCTTAAAATCAGTAGATGGATCTTAATTTTATGTTAAACTTGAACGAGAATAATGTACACTCACTAGGTAGTATACTTTATAAGAAACCCACGGAAACATGGAGCATGGGTTTCTCTTTCTGCTCTGGACGGAACCGGGATGAAAAACCAATCTGCTGATACTGGTACACAGGAGCAACAGCATGCGGAGAAAAGCTGCAGAAACCCGACAGCAAATCATTGCTGCGGCCTATACCCTTTTTTATCAGATCGGATTCATACGCACCGGCGTGGATGCGATCGCCGATGCGGCGGGTATTACCAAACGAACCCTCTATCAGCACTTTAGCAGTAAGGATGAGTTGATCGAAGCGGTGCTGGACCATCAGCATCAGATGGCCCTCGAACGCATCCGGCGATGGGCAGATAGTATCTCTGGAAAGCCGGAGCAGATGGTTATGACGCTTTTCGAGAAACTCACCCGGTGGGCTGACCGAACGGGGTGGCAGGCATCAGGCTTTACCCGGGCGGCTGTGGAATTTGCCGATCAGCCGGGGCATCCGGCCAGAAAAGCGGCGCGTCGACATAAGGCGGAGCTTGAAATGTACCTGGTAGAAAAGTTTGCCGCCCACAATCTGGATAACGTCGAACAGTTGGTGCGAGAAGTTTTGTTGTTGATCGAAGGGTGTCAGTCCCTTGCCCTGATTCATAATAATTTGGATTATGTTGATGCTGCCCGCCATGCCGCCCTGATCCTGGTCCAAAACTATCAATCAGCACCCGCGGCGAATGTACACCTGCCTCAACAGACCTGAGCTTATAATATTCTGGCCTGGCTAGTCGAACCCTGCGGATTTGTCTCATTGTCTCATAAGCAGCAGCCGGGAAAGACTTACTTAAGAGAATAAGGTGGGGAACAAATAATATCCTAACTCCTTCTCCTCGTACGCAAGGTTCAAAAACTCACAGCCATACGAATCGTTTCTGGTGTCGACAACTCTCACCTCTTTGTCGATAACGCTGCCTTGCTGATCATCGAGGGTAAATCGGACATGAAGTCTATGCCCATTCTTGATATCTTTCGGCCCAATGACCTTGAACCGTATACCGCTCATTGATATGTCCAATACGGTCATTGTGTACCAATTTTTTGAACCTGTAGAGACATTGATGACCTCCCCTACCAGTTTTACTGGCTTTCGATAAAATTGACGGAAGTTCAGCTTTAATTCAAATCTCTCGTTACATACGCATTTCGCCACAATGTTATGCTTCTTGCCCTGCAGCTTGGCGACTGATATACGATAGGTGTGCTGGCAATAAGGACAGGTAAAGGCGGTATAGTTTTCCTTGTTTACAAATGCCTCGACAGTCTTCATTTCTTCCCTTTAATCCAAATCAAATCAGGTCATAACGTTCTTCAATTAAGTCATTCATAAACTGAAATTGCAAATATTCTTTGAGGGCTGATTCCAGAAGCAACGATCAACTAAAATTGTACACTCGTACGTTCCTGCAATGGTCCGGGGCAAGTGGTTCGGTTAAGTCAGTTTAGTTCGGTCGCAGCTGTATCTTGCCGCCGCGTGCCTCGCGCTTGGCGTGAGCGATAGCAGCGGAAATATTTTCAAGAGTATAACTCGCTTCGATCTCAACATGAATGGTGCCGTCAAGGATTCGAGCGGCCAGCGTGTCGTACATGCCCTGAATTTCGTCAAAACGCATCTCACGCATCAGCTTGGCGAGCCAGAAACCCACCAGCCGGATGTCGCGAAAGACAAAGTTGAACGAATTTACCTGGCAAGGCTCGCCAGACAAAAGGCCATAGTTGACCACCGTGCCGCCTTCGCCGAGACAGTCGGCAAGTCGGCCAATCGTTGAACCCCCGACCGCATCGATGGCCAGTTGGATCTGGGCGCCCCCAATTTCTTTTGCAACGCGCTGCGCCAGTTCAGGACCGTCAACAATAACCACATCCGCACCAAGTTTTTTCATCGGCTCGATCAACTCGGCGCGCCGGACGACATTGACGGTGCGAATGCCGTCTGCTTGCGCAAATCGGATCAGGTTGCTACCAACGCCAGAGTTGGCGGCGTCTTGGATCACCCAGTCGCCGGTGGTTAGCGAGACATAGTTTCTGAGCAGAAGATACGCGGTAGCGGCATTGACTTTAAGCATCGCTGCCTGAGCAAGGTCGATTTCTGCCGGAAGTCGAATGAAGGATTCAGCCTTGTCGCGGATTCGCTGTACCCAGTTAGTGCGCCCCAGGCTCATGACTTTATCGCCAACCTTGAGCGAGGTCACCCCCGATCCCACAGCGGATACGATGCCGGTACCCTCGATGCCGAGCGGACATGGGGTTTGTGGTCTGCTGGCGTAGTTTCCCTCGATCAACAGAATATCGGCGGGATTGATTGAGCAAGCGACGATGTCTACGAGAATTTCCCCTTTCCCCGGCGCACCCGGATCGGGCACGTCAATGCATCGAACAACTTTTTCTGCGCTACCTATGGCGGTGAGTTCGACTGATTTCATATTGTCTTTTCTGATTTTCTAATCGTTAGTTACCTACAAGGTTTATTGCTGGATAGCAGCCTGTGACTTCTCTCTGGGCACCGGAAATCGATGAGAAATGCCGAGTTCAACGGGCCAGGATTCGCCACTATGACAACACCCTTCAGACGATAGGCAGCAAAAATGCGCCCACCAGAGATTTCACTATTTCCTGCAGTTTCTAGACGGCCGGGCGATCACCTCTTTAAAGTCAAATTGATCCGAGCTCCGACTATCCCTGGTCCTCCGCAGCAATCGCCCGGAGGGAAATAACACCTCCGTCGCCATGGTGCAGGCC
>JARFQM010000090.1 GCA_029287755.1 Desulfofustis sp.
CGGTTGCACCATCCTCAAACTGCAGAACGCTGTTCTGTACAGGCCCGTCAAAGGTTACACGCAGCTGAACCCTGGTGCCGGCAGGTGCGATAATGTCGCCGCCATTTTTCTCAGTTTTGTTCTCAATTCCGGTATATTCCGGATAGATGTAGTTAATATCGATCGTCTCAACCCTGGTCAGATCATAGACCTTGATGCGGTATTGTCTTGATTCGGCAGCACCGATGCTCACATAGTAGGAGAGGTCATCGGTAACTTCGGACAGATAATAAAGGTGGTCGGATGTCGTTTCGTCAATCTGCATGGGTACCCGCTTCCACTCCGAGGCCTGGTCACTAAGATGAAGAAATACATTTTGCGAACGGTCATTTTCTAACCTCGCGGTGATGGCTACGTCGTTGCCGCGCCTTATGAGGACATCTCCAGGGGTAATTGTGAAGGCTTCGGACTGCAGCACATCTGCGGCCGGAGTCGACCAGGGCCAGGCTACCCGCAGCGCCGCGGTTGAAAATCGTTCTGAATCCCAGATTGCGCCAGCCAGTATACAGACGATTGACAAGGCAATGCCGACGGCAATCCACGCCGGTCGGAAACTTGTCACCTGCTGTACGTTACTGCGGTGGATATGGGCCACGGTGTCGACCCATAACGATTCGACCAGTTGGGAAGACGAATCCTTGTCCTGTTTTTCCCACAATTCCATGGAGGTAATAAGGCGCTGTTCAAGGCTGGGTGTGCGTTCGTCAATATAGTGTGCCAAACGCTTATCATCACTGTTGAAACGGCGCAGCTCTCGGGCATACCACCAGCACAACAGTCCAATCGCTCCCCCCATGAGAAAGAAGAAAAGCATGTTGGCAAAACCCGGCAGATCGAAGCTCATGTCCAAGATGACGAAAAAGATGAACAAGGCAGCCAGAATGGCCATGCTCCAACCGATATGGCGTACATGCAGGATCAGGGTGCGGCGCCGTCGTACGCGTCTAATGACCTTCTGCAGTTCCTCTATAGTTGTTGGCGAATTCATTTTAATCCCGACAAGTTGTATATTTACTCACCATTCGTAAATCAGCATACATGGATCAGCGGTAGGTGCGGTTTGCTAACAAGAGTTCACACATACCCAGAACAAGAACCACGAGCAGAAGCCACCACCATGACTGCTGAGATTTTTCCAGCTGGACCTTCACCGTTGGCATCTGCTCTTTAGCAGATGCCGCCTGCGGTGTCTCGGAAGAGGACAGTTGGGCCTCAATGTCATCCACCGCAACGGTACTAAGATCAGACTCCTGAGCCACCGCATTTACGGCGAAACGGCCCGACCATTTTGCCGACCGTGCCTCGTAGAATCCCAGTTGGTCGGTTGACTGAAAGAATGTTGGTCCTGCCGTCGTGTGACGCAGTAGAGTATCTTCACCCTGCGGCGATATAATCCGTGTGGCGCCTCCCGGTGGAATAGTAAAGGGTACGAACTCACCGACCTGGTAGACGGTTTTTGGAACATGGCTGCCGGCCAGATGGCGTATGGCCTCATGGATGAGCGGCAGGTACATCACCTGACGAGGAAAATTGTTCCACTCAGGATCAAGGGAGGAGGCAAAGTAGAGTACACGTCCGTTTCCCGCATAGCCTGCAACCATCGCCACATCACCGTTTTCAAATCCGAGGACCACCTCGCTGCCGGCAACAGGTTCGGCGCTCCAGTAGCCATGAAATCGTGCGGTGCTGAAATCAATAGGTCCGTCGTTTTGTAATGAGCGAATAATGGAATGGAAGCGTTGCGCCTGGGTAATTGAAAGTGGTGCGTTCTCACTTAAGAGGTGCTTACGCTGCAGCAAGGCCGGAGTCAATTCTGCATAATCCCGGTTAAATGACACCGCCTCAGCCCGGTTGTCCGGCACCAGTAAAAGACCGCCGCCGCCCTTTACGAAGGATTGCAGACCATTTCTTTGGGCTTCAGTCAGCGCTGCCACCTCCATCAAGACAACGACTGCATAAGACGGCAGGACCTCGGGCACAAATTTTTGGGGAGAAATAAGGTCAACCTGAAAAGGCACCGTGGTGTGCTGGTCAAGGGCAGAACGCAGCCAATAGGCTTTGTCCACCTCACTTGAGCTTGATCTGCCGGCAATGCACAGGACCCTCACGGGCGGCTCGACACGGATGGTAAAGTGGTACCTATTGTCTGCCTCGAAACGGTCGCCGGCAACACGCAGGGTGCCGCGATGCAGACCAACCTGATCGAGGACGATGGGAATTTCCACGACAGCTTCCGATCTGTTTCCCAGATCCACAGACCTGGTTGCCGCTTCCGCGCCATCGATGGAGAGTACAACCTCAACTTTTGAAATGGCTTCGGTGCCGTAATATTTGACACGGCCGATGATGCGGTGCGTCCCCTGGTCCTGATTAGAAAGTTTTATCGTGCTGACTTCGGTTATCGTCAGATTTTCAGTCTGGGCCTCTCCGACCTTGATGGTCTTAAGCCGGGTGTCCGGGCTTAATTTCCATCCAGAACTTTGCGCCGGCATGGCGCTGCGCTGATAATCAGAAACCAGTACGATGGATTTCTCCTGATAATGTGCAGATTGCAGAATCTGATCGGCCAGATGCAAGGCCGACAAGAAATGAGTGGCGCGGTAGCCGGGTGCGGGAGTGGTGTTCACGAAGGTTTTTAGAGCCTCGAGATCGGTAGTCAGCAGCTGCACCTGTTCAGGTCTGTCCGCGAACGTGACAATTGCCGCCTCATCCCCTTGCCGCAGGGACTCCAACTCGCTGATGACCGCCGCTTTGCCCTGCTCGAATCGATCTCCATACCGCATGCTCATGGATGTGTCCAGCAGAATGACCGATGATTGCGGCGAGGCTTCTACCAGCGTTGATAGAGCATCGGAAAAGATAGGGCGGGCGAACGCGAAGGCCAGCAGAGCGATAATGGCAACCCTCAAGGCCAGCAGCAGCAGTTGCTGAAGTTTCTGAAAATAAACCAGCTTCTTCGGAGCCCGTTGTAGGAAACGCGCGGTTGGCAGCACCACACGCTCAGCCTGCTGCCGGCGAATCAGGTGGATTGCCAGAGGAATGGTGATCCCCAGCAAGCCCAGCAGATACCATGGTGACAAAAAGGACATCTATGAATACCTAAAAGCTTCTGGCCCGCTTTGACAGATAAGAAGCCAGCGCACTATCCAAAGGTTCGGAGGTGTTCAGCAGACAATAATCGATCCCGCCTGACCGACATTTATCTTTGTAGTAGTCGCAGAACCGCTTGATCTCCTGCAAGTAGGTCTCGCGTACACGCTGCGGCACCGCTTTTTGAATCTCATGCGTCTCGCTGTCTTCAAAATCTGCGATGCGCTGAAAGGGAAAGGTCAGTTCGGCATCGTCCAGAACATGAAAGACGATCACGTCATTGCCCTTGGCCCGCAGCTGGTGCAGACCTTTCATGGTGTTCTCATTTTCATCGAGCAGATCACTGATCAAAATGACCAGCCCCTTGCGATTAAAGGAATGGACCAGATTTTCCACCGGTTGGAGGATATCCGTTGCAGTTCCGATGACCGTCTCGTTGAGGGCCCTGAGGATACGCATGAGGTGTCCCTGACGATAACGGGAAGGCAGGTGCTGTTGAATTTTGTGATCAAAGGTGATCAGTCCCACCGCGTCCTGCTGGCCGCTGATAAAATAGGCCAGTGCCGACGCCAGGGTGCGGGCAAATTCGAGCTTGGTAACGGAGTTGGACCCATAGCCCATGGACGCGCTGCAGTCCATCAGAATATAGCAGCGGACGTTGGTTTCATCCTCAAATTGCTTGATGTAGAAATTACCTGAGCGGGCATAGACTTTCCAATCCACATAGCGAATGTCGTCGCCTGGATAATAGTTCCGGTAGTCCGAAAATTCCGAACTGAAGCCGCGGTGCGGACTCTTGTGCAATCCGGCCAGAAAGCCCTCCACGGCAACCTTGGCACGCAGCTCGAGGTCCTTTATGCTGGCCAGGACTGCCGGATCAAGAATAGAGTGTTCAGCCTGGGTCATTGTCTGGTGCTCCGCGGCCTCCTATAAGCCGGAAGAAGGCGCCGTTACATCTTCCAGCAGCCGGTCGATGATCTGGGAGGTATCAATGCGCTCGGCGTGGGCATGAAAATTTACGATAATGCGATGCCGCAGTACCGGGTGTGCCAGGGCGCGAATATCCTCATAGGAGACATGAAAGCGACCATTGAGAAGAGCCCGCACCTTGCCGCCCAGCACCAGGAATTGCGAGGCCCGCAACCCTGCCCCCCAACTCACCCACTTACGGATGAAATCAGGAGCAGAATCGTTTCCGGGACGGCTTGCGGCCACCAGGTGCACGGCAAAACGGGTGACCTCTTCGGCAACGGGCACCTGTCTGACAATATGCTGGAAATCAAGGATATCCCGGCTGGTCAAAAGCGACTCCACGACCGCTGAAGATGCGCCGGTGGTGCTATCGACAACAGCGATTTCATCATCTTCAGGCAGGTAATCGATCAATATTTTGAACATGAAACGGTCCAGCTGGGCTTCCGGAAGCGGGTAGGTGCCCTCCAGCTCGATGGGGTTCTGGGTAGCGAGTACGAAAAAAGGGGGATCAAGTTTGTAGGTAACCCCGCCGGCAGTCACCTGCTGTTCTTCCATTGCCTCGAGCAGGGCGGACTGGGTTTTGGGAGGTGTGCGGTTAATCTCGTCGGCAAGCAGAATATTCGCAAATATAGGGCCTTTGACAAACTTCAAGCGTCGCCGTCCGGTAAGCGCATCTTCCTCCACTACTTCGGTGCCGATTACATCAGCGGGCATCAGGTCGGGGGTAAATTGAATCCGGCCGAAGCTGAGCTGGGTGATATCGGCAATGGTTTTGATGAGCAGGGTCTTGGCCAATCCGGGAACGCCGGTTATCAATGAATGCCCTCCGGCAAAAAGCGCGATCAGCACTTCCTGAATCACCTCATCCTGACCGACAATCACTTTTCTCAGTTCCCTTACTATCTTTTCCCGGCCGGCCTTCATACGCTCCACCAGCGCAATTTCATCTTCGCTGTCAACCAGGGGTTTTACTTCGCCACCTTTTGTTTCGGGCATTGGTATAGGCTCCATTGTCTTTTCCTGACCTGTTGTGCAGTTGTCAAAATCAGCGGCAGCGCTCGGGTTGACCCCCGCCTGCCTGCAACGTCTTGTTGCGGGTTACAGATACTGGTTTCCAGAACCGCTAGTGGGTCAGCGCGTACATTAAATAGTTTATCCCCAGCCGATAAGCCATGTTGGCATATTGGGTCGGGTAGAAGGGGTGATAGGTATGTTCCCAACCGTCACCGATATCTGAGTTCCAATTCATCAGTACCATTACACGTCCGTCATCATCGAGGACCGCCCGATTGATGGCGACATCGATGTCCGCTTCGGGATAATTTTCAACGTTATGAACCCTGGGGATCATCTGCGGACCATCGATGTCATAGAAAGAATGAAATATTCGATGATCGCTGGTCAGTTCCACGACAGATTTATCCGGAAACACCTGTGCAAAGGTTTTATAAAAATTAGTCCATTGCCAGGTTCCCCAGAAGTCGTCAATAAAGAGAAAACCTCCCCGCAGCAGGTATTCGCGCAAATTGTACAGTTCTTTTTCAGAGAGTTGAATTCCCTGCCGACCAACTTCAAGCATGTAGAGAAAGGGGTATTCAAAGATTCGATCATCATCGAGCCGCATGACGATAGGCTCCCTGTTGACGTGAATATTGGTCAGCCTGCGGACCCCCCGCAGAAAATTCTGATCAGCGGCAGGAAAGTCTACCGCCCAGGTGCGCCAGGGGCCCCACTCTTCACCCCCATGCCAATCGCCGCCGGTAGTATCATATTCTATGCGGACAAAGGTGAAGGCATCGCCTGCTTCATGCAGCTCAATGCTCTGTTCGGCGGAGAGTGAAATTTCAGCCCCACTCTCTGCTGCGATCAGGGTCAGGCCGGCACAGAAGGCACAGAGCAGGATAGTCGTTTTCATGTCAATGGCTCATGGCGTGAATGATATAGTTGATGACCAGTTTGTAGGCTTCGTTACAGTAGCGGGTTGGGTAGAATTGATCGAAGGTGTGCTCCAGTCCGTCGCCAAGGTCTGTGTTGAAATTGACCACCATCATCAATCTGTCGTCATCATCAAACACCCCATGTACCGAGGCGGGGTAGTCTGCGTTGTCGAGGGTAAAGCCCCAGCCGAAATTCCAGGTAACTCCCCGACCAGGCACCTGGGTGATTTCATCGATATCGAAGAAACAATGAAAT
>JARFQM010000145.1 GCA_029287755.1 Desulfofustis sp.
GATTACTCCCGCACAGGCTGATTTGAGCTCGATCAGGGTGTCTTCCATTTCCCGGATCATCAGCTTGATCATTTTCTCGGGGTCTTCGGCTCGGTCCAGCATTGCATTTATGTTGGAACTTACAATGTCTCTGAATCTGGTAAATACACTCATGGCAACCTCCATAATCGGTAATGGTTTTGCCTTCATTCTGCAGAACATGTGCCAGTTTGTGGAAATTAAAATATTTGAATGAATATCAGGGTGTTGACAGGAACATTAAAGATTTTTGTGCATCTTTTGTATAGCTATTTTAACCAATAAATGGTATTTTTAAATAAAATATAGCTAAAATTGCCATTAACATAAAAAATAACTGAGAATCCTTTCATGGCTGCTGCTTCATCGGATCGCCAAGAGGCGCTTGGCCAATCCGAGATATTTCTCGATTTTCAGGACCGGCTCTCCAAGGTCGCTCCCGTTGACCGGCCGGTATTGCTCCTGGGCGAACGGGGTACCGGTAAGGAACTGGCAGCACGTCGGCTGCACTTTCTGTCGAACCGCTGGGAGGGGCCCTTTGTGACCCTGAACTGCGCGACCCTGGCTCCAACTTTGATCGAATCGGAACTCTTTGGCCATGAGCGGGGTGCCTATACCGGAGCCGAGGGGAGGCGCATCGGCCGGTTTGAGGCAGCCAATGGCGGCACCCTTTTTCTCGATGAGATTGGCACCATCCCGATGCAGGCCCAGGAGAAGATATTGCGGGTGGTCGAATATTATTTTTTTGAACGGGTGGGCAGTTCTGCTCAGGTTGAAGTGGATGTCCGGATCATCTGCGCCACCAACGCCGATCTGCCCGCGCTCGCAGCCCGGGGTAAGTTCAAGCAGGATCTCCTTGACCGCCTCTCTTTCGAAGTGTTGTTCCTGCCGCCGCTCAGGCGACGGGGGGAAGATATCATGCTGCTGGCTCGACATTTCGGCTCCAGGATGCTCTACGAGCTTGGCATCGATGAAGTGCTCCGCTTCTCCGGCGAAGCGAAACGGTCGCTGGAGAGCCATCGCTGGGAAGGTAATGTGCGCGAACTCAAGAATGTGATAGAGCGGGCTGTCTACCGGTCAGGCTCGGGGCGGATTGACAGGATCGAATTTGATCCCTTTGTCTCGCCCTTCGCTGAACTCCCTGACCAGCAGGAGCAGAAAGTCGGTTCAGATACTGAGAAACAGTCCCAAAGAGGTGAAGATTTATCCGGCGGTTTCAGAGAACTGGTCGCCGCCTACGAGCGTCAGCTGCTCAGGCAGGCATTGGAAACAAGCAGGTACAACCAGAAAAAAAGTGCCGCGCTGCTCGGTTTAACCTATGATCAGTTCCGGGGGTTGCTGCGCAAATATCGTGATCGGCTTGACGCAGGTTAAGGGGGACACAATACCCATCGTGTCCCTCATCTCTTATCTGTTCGCACGCCAAGGTGATCTTTAAATTGGGACACGATGGGTATTGTGTCCCCCTTCAATCAAGGGTCCGGTAGCCGTATACGATTCGAGCTGCAGTGCCAAGCAGGCAGATGGCGCCGAACAACCAGGCCAGGACGGGGAACAAAGGGGGAAAGAGGCAGACCAGCGCAAAGAAAATAACGGTTTCCGTACCCTCAGCCAGCCCACCGAGGTAGTAGAACCCTTTGTCGGGCAAGCGCTGATCCGCGAGTGAACGACGTTCGGCCATTATCGCATAGGCCAGGAAGCTCGACCCGGTGCCCACGAAGGAGAATATCAGAAACGCGGCGGCCAGGCCGTTGCGCTCAGGTTCGGCCAGAGCAAAGCCGAGAACCACGGCCGAGTAAAAAATAAAATCGAAACAGATATCGAGAAAGGCTCCCCGGTCGGTGCTTCCGCCCAGTCTGGCCAGGGTGCCGTCGATACCGTCCCCCAGGCGATTGAGGAGGAGCAGCAGTCCTCCCGCCAGATAGTGGTGACCGACGATCAAGATTACCCCGAGCAGCCCCACGGCAAACGAGACCATGGTAACCTGATCGGCTTTTACCCCTTTTTTACGCAGATAGTGGGCCAGTGAATCGAGCAGTGGTTTGACAATTTTAAGGCTGTATCTGTCAAGCATGATGGTCTTTAGTTCAGCTCGATGTATGCCCCATCGGCTGAATCGCTGCGGTCATGGGTAACCAGAAGAGCCGGAATGTCCAGGCGGCCAATCTGCTCGAAGACGAACTCCTTGACGGAGCTGCGCAGATTATCATCGAGTTTGCTGAAGGGTTCATCGAGCAGAATGGCCTCAGGCTCGGCCAGTAAAGCCCGCAAGAGGCTTACCCGCGCTTTTTGCCCTCCCGACAGGGTAGCGATGTCACGGTCTCCGAACCCCTCGAGACCCGCAGCGGCAAGGCTGCGGTCGACCCGCTCGCGTTTTTGCCCGCGGCTCATCCGGGCGGGCAGTCCAAAAGCCATATTGCCGAACACATCGAGATGGGGAAAGAGCAGATCGTCCTGAAAAAGAATGCCGACCCTGCGGTGTTCCATGTCGATTCCGTTCAGGCAGCGACCGTTGAGCGAGATCGTGCCGGACAGCGAGAAACCGGGGTCGAGCATGCCGCAGATCGACGCCAGCAGAGTGGACTTGCCACAACCAGACGGTCCCATGATAGTGACTATCGTACCCGCTGGAACTGTCAGGCTCAAAGGCTTGAACAAAGGCGCCTCGTGGAGACATATTGCAATCGAGTCGAGAACGAGTGACATGGGTGGCTCAATTCTGCATAGCCTTTCTTTTTCTGAACACAGCGGCGGGCAGCACGATGGCGGTGAGAAATCCAGTCAGAGCGAGCAGCAGCTGAGTCAGGGCGTAAACCGCCATGACCCGTCTGTCCGAGCCGCTGGCAATACTTACGGTTTCAGTGGTTATGGTCGCAAATCTGCCGGCTCCAACATACAGGGTGGGAAGGTATTGTGCAATGGAAACGCCGAAGCCGACGGCCATGCTGAACAGGATCGGTTTGGCCAGCATGATTAGTTTTATACGGAAAAAGGTCCGCAGCGGACCACCGCAGAGCGTCATGCCCACGTAGCTGTAGCGCTGGTCATAACTGCGGTAGGCATTGGCCAGTGTCAGAAAGACGTAGGGCAGTACAAAAACAAGATGAACCCAGACCAGTGCCGGCCAGGTGCCCTCGAGATGAAAGACAACCAGTACGACCTGTATGCCGAATAAAAAACTGATCTGGGGTATGAGCAGGGGCAGGTAGATAATCCACAGAGAACGCTGGCTTATCGAGGCAATCCTGGCCCTTGCCAGATTCTGTTCATTCTCAAAACAGCCCACCACAAGGATGATGGCCAGCAGACAGCTCAGAAGGGCCGCCAGCCCACTGACCGATACGGGCTCCAGCAATTGCTGGAGTGGCGTGCTCCAGTTGGTCAGGCTGAAGCGGGTGGGGAAGAAGTGGGGAAAGCGCCAGGAGTGAGCCACGGACCAGAGCATCAGCGCCATGAGACTGAACAGATTAACGGCGAGAAGCACCAGTGCATACAGGGAGCCGGTGGAAACGAGCACTTCGAAAGGGGACTCGCGTCTGCCGTCCAGTATTTTTCTGGCGCCGACCTTGCTGACCAGGAATTCAAGCGCCAAGGCCGAAACGATGCACACCAGTGTGACAAAGAGAAGCAGCAGTGAGCCGGCAGCGCCGACAAGCCTGCTGGAGATTTCGGGGGCATTGAACCAGCGGTCGATGAGCACTGCCAGCGTGGGGGGCAGCGAGGGGCCGATAATATAGGCCAGGTCGACCACCGAAAGTGAGTAGGCAAGCACGGCCAGCAGCGGCAGCCTGAGCATGGGATAAAGCTGCGGAATGATGAGTCGGGTCCATATTCTCAGCCGGCGGTAGCCAAGGCTGCGACCAATCATTATGGTTCTTCTGACATCGAGTCTGCTCAGGCCGCTGAAAATCATCAACAGCAGAAAAGGTGTTTCCTTGAAGAGCATGGTCAGGGTCAGACTGATGGCCCATGGATCACCGGCCGTTATCCAGTCGGGAGGATAGGTGAATCCCGACGGATAAGGAGATACCGCCCTGATCACCCAGCCGCTCGGCGCGATCAAGAAGGTAAAACCTATGGCAAAGGCGGCATGCGGAAGCGACAGCAGCGGGGCCAGGCTCAGCTCGATAACAGACCAAAATCTTGTGCCGTAAAGCGTCGCAGCTATCCAGAGAGCCAGGGCCAGCGACAGCAGGCTTGCTCCCACTCCGGATATCAGGGTGGAGCGCAGGGCTCCGGGCAGACTTGGGTGGCGCAGGAGGGTGGCGAATGGTTCCAGACTGAAATGGGTGCTGCCGGCGGCAGAGAGAAAGCCGAAAGCCGGCGCCCAGGTGAACAGCAGGCCGGCCAGGATGGGCAGCAGGAATATGGCCAGAGCCAGAGCGGGGAAAATTTTCAGCCGGCTGCGTTGACCTGGCATCGTCGAGACCGCTACTTTGAATAGCGGTTCTGCCACTCTTTTTCGATGGCCGCAACCCAGGAGGCATGCGGCTCCAGGAGAACCGCTCCGAGCTCTTCAGAACTGAGGGTTGCGGCACCCAGGGGAACGGCCTCGAACAGACTGCGCTGTTCGGGGGACAGCTTGGCAAGCGCCAATACCGTCGGATCGCCCCAGATGGCAGGATCGCTCTTGCGGGCTTGAGCTTCGGGGGAGAGCAGGAAATTGGCCACTACCATGGCCCCCTCCGTGGCGCTGCTGTTGAAAGGAATTGCCAGGAAGTGGGTATTGCCGATGGTACCGCCGTCATGCACGTAGGTTCTGATGCTCGGCGGCAGTTCACCGGTGGCGATGGCGTTGCTCGCCTCGGCTGGATTGAAGCTCAGGGAAATGAATATTTCCCGGTCGGCAAGCAGCCGTTTCATCTCCGGTGCGCTTTTCGGGTGGGCCTTGCCGCTTCGCCACAGATGCGGGTGGAGCGAGTCGAGAAACTCCCAGAGTGGGGCGGTGACCGTCTCGAACCTGGCGCTGTCAACCGGTTTGTAGAGTAGTTCGCGGTCCGTGGTCAATTCGAGCAGGGCCTGTTTGATAAAGGTTGTACCATAAAAGTCAGGTGGGGCCGGATAGGTGAAACGCCCCTTATTGTTTTTACTGAACTGAAGCAACTCCCGCATGTCGGCGGGTGGGTCGGTCACTATCTCTGAATCATAGAGAAAAACCAATTGGGCCATCCCCCATGGTGATTCCTGGTTGTCCACCGGCACGGTGAAATCGAAAAGCGTGGAAACCTTGTTTTCGGTATCGACCAAAGGGTAGTTGGGAAACAACTGGGTATAGGACGGGAGCAGCAGGCCGTTATTCTTCATGGCATGGAAATTCTCGCCGTTTATCCACATCAGATCGACGCTGCCGCCGCTGGCCCTGCCGCCGCTCTTCTCGGCCAATATCCTGCTCACCACGTCACCGATATCGGCGACTTTTACATGTTTGACGGTGATGCCGTAGCGTTGTCCCACCTGTTCCGCAGCCCAGGAGATATAGCGGTTGATCACCTCGGACCCGCCCCAGCCGTTGAAATAGACGGTCTGGCCCCGGGCAGCGGCTAGTATCTCCGACCAGTCACGAGCTTTCGCCGGATCCTGACAGACGATAAAGAACAGTATCACGATAATGATCGAAAGCAGCCGCTTCGGAAAATAAGCCATGATATTTGCCTCTGATTTAGGGGATGGGATTGAGCACGGTGTTGGATTGGCTACAAGTACCACGTTTCACCGCCAGAAGCAACGATCAGGGCTGGCGAAATCCCACACCGGTTACCTGCCGCCGTCATGTTTGACATGACCGCGGTGGACCACTATTGTCATCACCCATATGAGGACATATCTTGAAGCAATACGTTTACACAGGACCAGGGTGATTATTCCGGGGGAGTTCAGATGCGTTGGAAAGACGGCCGCAGAAGCGGCAATATCGAAGATAGAAGAGGGGTAAAACTTTCAAACAAAGCCAAGGGGGGCGGTATAGGACTCCTGGTGCTGGTGCTTGTCGGTTTGTTCTTTGGCATAGATCCAGCCCTTATGCTGCAACTCGGAGGGAACGTGAACACCCCTTCAATGCAGGAGTCGAGCTATACACCGAGCGCGGCTGAAAATGAACTTGCCGAATTTGTTTCCGTTGTCCTGGCGGATACTGAGGACACCTGGGGAGCACTCTTCAGCCAGGCCGGCGGCAGCTACCAGGAACCTACGTTGGTGCTCTTCTCCGGCGCGGTGGAGTCGGCCTGCGGCTTTGCCCAGGCGGCCATGGGGCCTTTCTACTGTCCGGCCGACCGCAAAGTCTATATCGACCTGGGGTTCTATCAGGATCTGAGAACCACGATGGGAGCGCCGGGGGATTTTGCCCAGGCCTATGTAATTGCCCATGAAGTTGGTCATCATGTGCAGAATCTGCTGGGGCTCAGCGATAAGGTTCATTCGATGCGCCAGCGTCTTTCCCCGGCCGATTACAACAATCTTTCGGTGCGCCTCGAACTGCAGGCCGACTGCTTTGCCGGTTTGTGGGCCAACCATGCCGATCGTACCCGGCACATACTGGAACAAGGTGATGTGGAGGAGGCTTTGAACGCCGCCAGCATGATAGGCGATGACCGTTTGCAGCAGCAATCCCGCGGCTATGTGACGCCCGACTCCTTCACCCACGGAAGTTCGAAGCAGCGGGTCCGCTGGTTCAGGACCGGGCTGCAGGCAGGCAGTGTCCAGGCCTGTGACACCTTCAGCGCCGTAACCCTCTAAAGATATTCTCTGATAAGAAGAAGTATTTCGAGATCGGCCGGGATATGGCTGGCAGGATGCGCTACGGCGCCTGGCAGATCAAGGAGATAGTAGATCTCACCCTGCAGCCGATGGAGACCAAGAAAGAGCAGTTCTTGATGAACTTCGACACCGACGTGGAA
>JARFQM010000091.1 GCA_029287755.1 Desulfofustis sp.
CGAGATGACATCATACAAGACCAAAGGCCTGTCACTCACTTCATTGAGATCATTGGCTTCTCTCAGCGCGCCTTTGTTCCCCAGGAATCACAAATCTATGGAATTTTGGAGTGCTTTGGTGAAAATTCGCTGGAGCGTCTATGAGGATCTGAGAGGCTGGATTCCCGGAGCCCTGGAAAATCAGGGATCACACAACGCTGTTTTACAGAAAGGTTACACCACGAAAATTATGAGCAGTTTTTCACGATATTTCCTTGGCGTGAATTCAGCCTCAATCAATAGTTGTTTTACGGACAAATGCAGATGTCATCCATTTGTCATTTTATCTGCCTATAATGACGAGTGCTCTCAATAACGTAGTACTGAGCATATGTGCCCAACCAATGCTGAACTTTCCACATTTCATTTGCGTCGTACTCTTTATCTGAAGAGTCGCGAAGAGCACGATCAGAAGCAACGCGCTCGTCACATCGAACAAAAGCAGCCGGTGCAAGCCCCTCTAACCTGTCGCTCCAAATCTCCAGGATTCTGAGCGATCTAACGATCGAGAATCTGTTGATCAGGTCTCTCTGCGGACGAATCCATGTCCAGATTTCATCAGACGGAGATGACCTTTTAGAATGCGAAGAGACTCCCTTTTCTTGTGTACCCTCCGTGATCTGCACGCAAAACCGACATGGAAAGACATCGAGGCCAATCACGCATCAGGGCAATGATTGAAACTTAATATTTCTGAAGCAAATGATTTACCAGTACTGAACACAAGGGTGATTTCTTTCATGCTCTATGATGGAACATTGAATAATTACAATCACGCCTGGCTAGGAGATTTTAATGAACGATAAATCAGAGAAACAGATCAGTGAACTGCTGGATGAACTCAAAAGACTCCGTGACGAACTGAATTTAAAGGCTCATCTCGGAAAAGCGGAAGCCGAGGATCTGTGGAACGAGACTGAAGAAAAATGGAGACATTTACGCAGTCTTCTCGACAATATCAAGGAGAATGGCACGAGTGATCTCGCCAAGGATATCGGGGCAACCACAATGTTACTGACAGAAGAAATCAAGCAAGCTTATGAACGGCTGCGCAAGCTCGTCTCGTAAATGTCGTAATAAAGGTTATACACATCTACACCTGAAGCAGGGCATTGATTGCGACCAGGGATAATAATACGAGGCTGCATGATTACCGCTTGAAAAGTCTCCTCACCAGGGTGACTCAATGGACAGCAATCAAGCACCTCGCTGAGGCACAGGAACTGGCTCGACACGCCAGACATTCTCAGAATAGTCGCGAACCGATCTGTCAGAGGAAAATCTCCCCATTCTGGTCACATTGAGCACGGACATTCTTGTCCACCGCTCCTCGTTACGCCAGGTTTCACTGACGGCTTGCTGCTTCTCGAAATAGTCTGCAGCATCCGCCATGACAAGATAGGGATCCTCATATAGAAGGTTGTTGACCAGGTCCGCGAAGAGCAGTCTGTCGCCATGAGAGAACAGGCCTGAAGAAATAAGGTCGATCACACTGCGTAGCTCTGCATTCTCCTCATAATAACGACCCGGCTTGTAACCATTCGCAATGATGGTATCAACCTCTTCTGTCGTCAATCCGAACAGGAAAAAGTTATCTGCGCCCACAGCTTCGCGAATCTCGACATTGGCACCGTCCAGAGTTCCGATAGTCAGTGCACCGTTTATTGAAAACTTCATGTTTCCTGTCCCCGAGGCCTCCTTCCCCGCGAGAGAAATCTGCTCGGAGAGATCTGCTGCAGGATAGATGTGCTGGGCATTTCTGACATTGAAATTTGGCAAGAATGCCACCTTGAGCCTGTGATTGACATCGGGATCATGATTGATCACTTCGGCAACAGAGTTAATTGCCTTGATAATCAGCTTTGCCATTCTGTACCCAGGGGCTGCCTTGCCTGCAAAGATAAATGTTCTCGGGACCACATCCAGATCGGGGTTATCTTTTATCCGGTTGTAGAGCGCGATCACATGCAGGAGTCCCAGATGCTGTCTTTTGTATTCATGGATTCTCTTAACCTGAACATCAAACAAGGACTGAGGATCGATCTCCAGACCATTGCGATCTTTGATAATTTTGGCAAGGCGCACCTTTGCTGCATATTTTGCTCTGCGCCAATCTGCCAGAAAGCCCCGGTCATCAAGAAAGTTTTGCAGTCGTTCCAATTCTGCAAGATCACGAATCCAGTTGTTATTGATCAGACTGGAAATAAGTGTACTGAGTTCAGGATTGGCGAGCCTGAGAAAACGTCTCGGGCTGACACCATTGGTAATATTCGTGAATTTTTCAGGCCACATCTCGTGAAAGTCATTGAGAAGAGTCGTCTCCAAAAGATCTGTATGCAGCTTTGCGACGCCATTGATCCTGTGGCTGCCGACACAGGCAAGATGTGCCATGCGGACATAGCGCTCACCATCTTCCTCGATCAATGACATGCGGGCCAGGCGGCCTTCGTCCTGGCCTCGGTATTTGATGCGAACCTCGTCAAGAAAATGGCTATTAACCTCGTAGAGCAACTCCAGATGACGAGGCAAAACACTACCAAGCAACTCCAAAGACCATTTCTCGAGTGCCTCCGGAAGAAGGGTGTGATTCGTATAGGAAAAGGTATTGCGCGTCACAAGCCATGCTGTGTCCCAATCCATTCCATGCTCGTCGATGAGCAACCTCAGTAATTCCAGAACAGCAATAGCTGGATGTGTATCATTCAGCTGGCAAGCATATTTTTCGTGAAACCGTTCAAGTCCTCGACCACTACGCTGATGAATTCTGATCATGTCACGCAGTGAGCATGCTACGAAAAAGTACTGCTGTTCCAGTCTCAGGCGCTTCCCTGTGTGTTGCTCATCGTTCGGATACAGGATTTTCGAGAGATTTTCTGAAATGACTTTTTCATTCACCGCGCCCATGTAGTCTCCTGTGTTGAAAGCCGAGAAGTCAAAAGACTCCGGGGCTTCTGATTTCCATAAGCGCAAAAGATTTACGTTATTGACGTCATATCCCATGATAGGCGTGTCATAGGCAATACCGCGCACCACTCTTTCCGGTATCCAGCGAACGCACAACCTCCCGGTTGCATCAAGGTACTTCTCGGTTCGTCCTCCAAAATAGATGTCGAAAGCCAACTTGGGGCGTGGCAATTCCCAAGGGTTGCCGTATAGCAACCACTTGTCGGTCACCTCTACTTGCCAGCCATTCTCGATACGCTGGTCAAAAATGCCGAATTCATAACGGATTCCATATCCGATTGCCGGTATTTCACTTGTCGCAAGGGAATCAAGATAACAGGCAGCAAGTCGTCCAAGTCCGCCGTTACCCAAGCCTGGTTCCTGTTCCTTTTCCAGCAATTTTCCAAGATCAAGTCCCAATTCATCGAGGGCAAGATTCACGTTATCCCAGATCCCCAGATTGAGCAGATTGATCCCCAAGTGCGGTCCCATGAGAAATTCAGCTGACAGGTAACATACTGTTCTCACCTGCTCCTTCTTGTAAGTCTGTGCTGTCGTGATCCATCTCCTTAGCATGCGATCACGAACTGTGTGGGCAAGTGCCTGATACCAGTCATTGTCTGTGGCAACATCGGGAAAGCGTCCCTGAACATAGAAAAGATTATCGAGAATTGCACGTTTCAGGGCATCGACGCTCGTCCCGGTGCGGGTATGTTCATGACTCCTGCCCTGGGCAGGCGGCTGTAATGTCTCTTCTGGCACAATACTCATCAGATGTCACCCTTCATGCTCATTTCGACGCTTGCCTCTCAAAGGATCCACGCCAATCAAGGACCTCTGGCTTAGCGTGCTATGGAGCGCCTTGTGTCCAGTGTCTGTATCTACAATCCTGAACTTGATTGAAGAACTACCTGAATTAAGAGTAAAAACGTTCAACTGCAGCCCTCGGTATGACTGTTTGATAAGAACCCAGTCTCATATTGGAGGCTATATTTTTCCGTTTTATGAAAATATCCAGAAGGCAAGCCAGGCCATTGAAGGTCAACGATTCGGATTAACGCTCAGTGACAAAATGCGCTGCTTTCTTGTCCGGTTTGCATCTACTCCCTTCCCACTCATGGCCAAACAAGGCTGCTCAAAGGGATTTCCAGATGCCCAGGATTCCAGATTTCAAGGTGTTCTGGTGTCTGTCCAGGCACTCGCGTCGCAAGCTTTCAATCATTCCTTGCTCTGCCTTCAGATGAGTGTTTTCGAGAAGGACCACGCAGTGGTCTGAAAACATTCCGCCGGCGATGGGCATTAGCCTGTGTCACCTGCCGGGTGCCTTACCTGAGTTTAGATCAATGTCATAATCCCATAATATCTGGAAAGTAGAATTACACACTCCTCCCGGGGAAACTCGGAAAACATACATTGCCCCCGATTCGCCGGGGGTGTGTTTTTGCCAAATGATCAGCTCTCCCCACTGATCCCCCTGAACGCTAGCTAACATGGAGTAAATGGTCACGCCAGCGAAATTCTGACTGGATTTATCTTCGGCTAAAAGGGCTTTGCAATATACTAAGTACTGCGCATGAAAGTTCGTGAGGAATATGTATGGATTTTGATCCGTTAGAAATGCTTGATGAGGGTGTGGATTCCTGGAATGAGTGGAGACAAGAAGGTGATTTTGATGTCATAGACCTTCAAAAAGCAGATCTGGCGGGGGCGAAACTCAAAAACATCAACTTCAATGCTGTGAACCTGAAAAAATCAAATCTCGAACAGGCCAATCTCAGAGATGCGAAACTCAGTGAGGCCAATCTCAAAAAGGCGAATCTCAAACACGCGGATCTGAGGCACGCAAACCTCATGAAAGCTGATCTTGAAGATGCAAACCTGAATGAGGCAAATCTCAGGCACGCAAACCTCATGAGAGCAAACCTCAAGGGAGCATTACTCTCGCGGTGTAATCTGAAAAAAGCATTTATCAGGGGAGCAAACCTTTCAAATTCAAAACTCTGTGACGCCAAGCTTATTGAAGCCGATTTCAAAAAGTCGAAACTCCTGAAAGCGGATCTGAGTGGATCAGATCTTCGCAGCACAAACTTGCGTCATGCCAACCTTTCTGGAGCCAACCTTATCGAAGCGGACCTCACCGGGGCAGACTTGACCAAAGCAAATCTGAGAGGTGCTGACTTGACTGGGGCCAATCTCACAGATGCCGACCTCACAGGTGCAGATACCCGGGGAGTCAAAGGTTACTAGCTAAAGCGTGATTCAATAACTTTCTATTTGGCGCTACTGACTGAATCAGGATCTGACCTGTCCTTCTTTCAACCTGGCTAGGGACCTGTTGATGCGCAGGATGCCGAAAAACTTAAAAAAATTGCTTGGCTAGTTCACGTGAACAGGTTTACAAAACTGCCCGGTTCAAGCGACCGGACAGATTCAAGCGGGTGTTGAGGTTGGGAATAAAACTACGCTTATCAATAAGAGAGATAGTTAGCACCGTCATCAACAGGCAACTCACCGATCCCCTGGTTCGATGGGACTCCAACAACCACTTCACCCATGCAACTGCCGCCTTGGGCTGTGGCCGTAAAGCTTACATGATAAACACGACCGTTTGACTCAACTCTCCCAGCACGTTCAGCGCGCAGGTAGACTTTATTTCCACCACCAAAAATAGCATCCGGTGCGAAGTTATCTCCGGGCCCGGTCAGGGGTTCATCTTGCATCACATCCTTGATGGTAATTGTGACTCTATCTCCCTCAGGATCAAAGACTCCATGCACGGTGACTGGCATCAATTTATGATTGGCCGGCCAGAGTAAATCAGTACTGACAGTCGCTCCATCACAGACAGGTGGGCGATTCAGATCCAGACCTACGATTACAGGATCATGGTCAGAGCTCCGAAAAGGATCGGGTTCATAAAAGGCGTCCTGGGCATCCTTTTTGAAAGTTGTATCGTAATCAAGAATGTCAGGTTCATCGGCATTGATATGCCAGACAGCCGCCGAGACAACCTGAGTGCTCAGGGCCCGGTTGGCCATTGCATAATCCAGATATCCAAACTGACCATCAAATACATAGGTATGTGCAAATTCACCCTGATATTCAAAGACAAGATCTTCATAGCCTGCGGCTGTAATGACACTGATTGGATCTTCCTTGTCGTAGGCGTTCAGGTCCCCAACGATCAACACATCGCCATCACCGCTCTCAGTAGGATCTGATGCCAGCCAGTCTACCAAGGCTTTTGCTGCGTCTGTACGCACGCCATTGCAATTGCCCTGACCATCGCCCATGTCAGGGTCCCCAAGATCCTCACAATCCGATCCCTTTGACTTGAGGTGATTGACCGTTACAGTAAGACGTGCATCATTTTCAACTTCGGCAAAGGTTTGTGCCAGTGCAGGGCGGTTTTTGTCATCTATGAATCGAGGATCGACACTACCATCCAGAATTGCATAATCACCGACTGTTTTAACGGTAGCGGGTTTATAGATGAAGCCGACTTTGATTGCATCAGAACCGATGGTTCCTGTATCAAGCGCAGCATAAGTTCCAGCACCCATAAGATCATTAACTCCACTGACTAGATCATTAATCGCTTCCCCGGCATTATTCTCCAGCTCGACCAGACCAAGAATGTCTGCATCGATAGCTGCGATGGCGTTAATGATTTTGTCACGTTGACGAGTGAATTCCTCTGCGTTGTCGGCGCCGCGACATTCCAGGCTGAGTTCAGGGCCGCAAAGATTACTTCCTTCATCCAGCGTGGTGAAATAGTTCAAAACGTTGAATGCTGCAATCTTCAGTCGCCCACCGACTTGAGGAGAAAGCTCGGAGCGAGGATTGTTGGCAATATACTCTGCCCCGATTATTGGCTGTACTCTATATAAGCTGAAACGATAATCCAGCACGCCCTCAATATTCTGTACCAAATCCCCACCGCGAAAGCGATTCAACAAGGTAAATTCCAAGCCATTTGGATGAATGGCTGGATCAGGGTTCTGGCTGGTACGTCCATCATCGAGCGTGATACGCGAGAGCCTGTTTGCCTCTGCCCTGTCAAAATAGGCTGCCGAACCGGGTATTTCAACGGCTGTTGGCGTCATGGGGCGCTCCTCACCCGGAAGCGGTTCAGCCAGTACGATCTCGCCATAACGATCAAAATTGTAGTACTCGCTAATAACCAGTGGTTGCTTGATACGGACGCGCATGCCTTCGAAGGCCTCAAAGTCCGCGATGTCTGCGACTGGAAGGCTCAGATCACTCGCGGTTGGCAGGGGTTCACCATTACTGATGATGTCAACGGTTTCGGCAGTTATTTCGGTTAAACCGAAATACTCGGAGACAACTCCAGTGACCCGTACCATGTCACCAATTTCAACATCCTTGTAGACACGATCGTAAATGAATATTCCCTCGGACGTAGCCGGGTTAGCATCCACCTTTGCATCTTCTTCTTGCAGGTAGAAACCGCCGAGGTCACCGTTATCCGCCATACTGTTGTTCTGGAAGTCTCCAACAACGATTCCCTCAATTGTCACTCTCTGATCAGCGAAGGGCGATACATCATTTTCTCCCTGTACCTCATGAATCCTTGTCAATACAGGTTCATTAGGTTCTTCAGTATAGCCACTCAAGATCCTGATATTCTGGACAGCATATGCTTCACTACCACCATCTGTATTTGCCTCCAGCGTCAAAGTTAAGGTGCTTCCTGTGCCAGTAATGGGTGCGATAAAGGTTTGCAAAGCGTTACTAAGCAGAACACCATCTATAGTGAGTGGGTCACTGAGTGTGAAACTGGTTCCACCAGACAAGGTGTAGGTTTTGCTGCCTGCCTCATCAGTCAACGTCGAAAATACAACTTGTTCGGCACCACCATCGATTGATGTAGTCCATATGAAGTAGTCATTCGACTCAAAGTCTCCCATTGCGCCCATATCAATGGAAACAGCAAGATCTGTCTCTCCATTGATATCGAATGTCCAGCTCGCGACTACTGGATCGCTGTTATCACCGTTGATAGTATCTGTAACGCCAAAAAACTCATCGATATTGGTCTCATCGACGATACCTAAAGAGTCCGAAGGGAAGATCGATAAACTGTCATCAAGTACTGAAAATGGAATGGTGGGAGAGACGCCCCGCTGGTATTTCTGGAATCCATCGCCCGCACTTGAAAAGGCATTCTTAAAACTGTTTGTATGCTCTATCAGATTGAGACTATTACTGCTTACCATGTCATAACCGATCTCTACTGCATCAGCTGCCCTGGTCGAATTGGTTGTGAATATAGTGGCGGCGAATAAGAACATATAGCCATAAGGTTTCATTGCCAATTCTCCTGCCAGTTCTGTCTGGATTTTCGATGTGTGCTAAACACGCCCTATTGCTTGTTAACCCTACCTGGGGAATGTGAATGGAGAATTAACCTTTGATGAGCTTTATGTGTTCATGTCCTTTAAAGGGATCAAAATATTCAACCAGCGTGGTCGATCTTTTGGCGTTAAACGACAAGACTCTCCCTTTCAGACACTTTATCAACTGAAGCGACCGCACCATCTACGAGTATGGCGTGATTTTGCCCACTGGCTGTTTCCACAGCTGCGGTCAGGGTTTCGCCCGTGTCTGGATTGAGCACGTTGTCGAGGTGATAGTATTCGGCCCTGGCACGATAACGATCGATGTCGATGACCATGTAACCGTTCTTTTCGAGATCGACGTACTTGGTGTGCGGGTTGTTGATCAGAGCGAATTGCTCCAGGCCCTTTATCACCGCAGGATCCGGATCGACGAAGAAAGGCGAAGAGATCGCAGGGCCAACGAACTCGACGGCCAAGGAACCAGTACCGGTGGCTGGATTGTATAGGGTGGAATCATACGGATTGAAACTCAGATCATGCGCCCATGAGGAATGGAAATCACCAGTGAGTATCACGGTATTCTCAATGTTCTGAGATTGCAGGAAGCTGAAAAAACGCTGGCGTGCACTGGCATAGCCATCCCATTGGTCGGTGTTGAGCGGGATACGTACGCCAGAAGGAAGGCCGGCCGCTTCAATACTGAGTTGGCCTACCATGACCTGTTGTCCGATGACCTGCCACTGTGTATTGCGCACCGCAGCCTGTTCGATCTGGCTGTAGAGCCAGGCTTCCTGGGTCTCGCCGAGTAGTTGTCGATCTGCGCGATTGATTTCATTCAGATAAAACAGCAGTTCCTCCGGGGTCACCAGAAGTTGCGAAGTCACTCCATCGATAAGCTGTGGTACCTGCTGTTCACGTCCAAACAGGCGCGTGTCGAGCATGTCGAGTTGTGCCAGGTCCCCAAAGTGGAAGCGCCGAAAAATCCGCTGGTTGGTTTCCCGCCAGCCCCGGTTGTCACGTACCGGTAACCACTCGAAATAGGCCTTCAATGCCGCTGCTTTACGAACCTCCCAATCACCCTCGTCAGGTTGATGGTTTTCTGCACCATCTATATAGGCGTCGTTGGTAACTTCATGATCGTCCCAAACAAGGATCCAGGGATGCAGCCTGTGTGCTTCCTGCAGCTGTGGATCCCGGCGGTACTGTGACAGGCGAGTTCGGTAATCGGCCAGTGTTACTGTTTCCCTGTTCGGTTCCGGAATGCGGTTGATGGCAGTGCCATCACCGTAGGTTTCATTTCCGTATTCGTATGTGTAATCGCCCAAGTGTACGATGGCATTGAGATTATGCTGCTGCGCCAACAGACTGTAGGCACCGAAAAAACCGGCAGGGTAATTGGAACAGGAGGCGACGCCAAGGCGGATTCTGTCTGTTTCTCGAGGCAAGGTGCGGGTACGGCCCACCGGGGATGCCTCACCTTTCGCATAGAATTGGTAGTAGTAGGTCGTGTCTGCTTTCAGATCATACGCATCGATCTTTATAGTGAAGTCATTATCAGCACTTGCAAAAGCCATGAACTTGCCGACAACGTGCTGCATGCGCGGGTCTCTGGCAACCAGGCATTTGACCGGAATGCGCTGATACGCGTTATTTGGTGTCACACGAGTCCACAATATCACGCGGTCCAGAAGCGGATCACCGCTGGCTACACCATGACGAAATGCATCTCCGGGTAACAGGTCTTCCGGATGGGGTGTCCAAATCCCGCGAGCCAGGACCGGGGGCGAAATGATGGATGCTGCGGACGTGGCAGCAAGCAATTTCAGATAGGTGCGTCGTGAGATTGTCACAGATCAGCCCTTTAGTAAAAAAAGTCAGATGGGGTCGATTCTACGAAAGAGGTATGACGATACTGTTTTAGTTAAGTTAAAACTCTGTTTAACTTTAAAAACGTAACGCAGATGGTGTCGTTTACTGCCTGGCCTTTACAATGAGGTTTGTTTTTAACGCACCGGATTGAATTTGTGAGCAGCGTGTCTTATTGATCGACACACAGATAAAACTACAGGGCCATGACGGCCCTGTAGTTCAATCGAGCATTCAATCCTGAATTATCTCGCAACTGTGCAAAATTTCATTAATTCAACTCGTTAACACGGTCAGTATCGGGAGCAGATACCGGACTATATTCCTCCAGGTAAGCAGTCAGTGCATCCAGGTCAATACCACCATCCAGGCGAGTGCCAGTGACTGTGGCGAAAGTCCCGAAGTTATCACCTCCATCAGCCAGGAAATTATTGACCGTTACCCCGTAGGTCGCGTTCATATCGAGCGGAACACCATTCAGCTGAACGTTGCTGACCGTAATCGACGTGCAGGTGTCGACATCGATGGTCTTCGCCAGATCATAGGTAAAGCCCTTGGAAACACCAAGGTGCAGGAATGGACGGCTTGCAGCTGCTGGTTGGCACTGCTCTTCCAGAACAGCAACGATTTGCGCACCAGTCATCGGCATGGTGAACAGGGTGTTGTTGAATGGCTGGAATGAGAAAGCCTCGCCGAAGGTTACAACACCATCTCCTTCACCTTCAGTTGATGAGGCATAGACCAGATCGGTACGCACGCCACCCGGGTTCATGAATGCTATTTCTGCACCCAGGATTGTCGTAGCCCAAAGTTGTGCATCTGCAACGAGATTGCCGGCTGATGATTCTACACCACGATCTGATCCACTCGGATCACCACCACGGTTGATGTCTTCTGTAATGGTGCCCACGGCTTGACTGGCCAGTTCATCGTATTTCGGCTGCCACTTGTCAATCACTGCTGTGATTGCCTCGTCAGGTAGCAGATCATCACGTACAACCTCATGGTTGACAGAGGTACTCAGGTCACGGCGCACATCCCGGGTCTGCTTGTCCAGAACCAGATTAACTTCTGTTACCACGCGACCGTATGAATAAGCGCTGGTGACAATACGATCATTACCAGCAGCATCAGGCAGACGGCAGTTGTAAGGAAGGTGAGTATGACCGGTAATCATGACGTCGATCTCCGGATCCAGTGCCTGGTTGATAGCAACAATCGGGCCGGAAATTCCGACACATGCATCAACGTCACCTGGAGGCGGTGTCTGCGAACCACCTTCGTGCAAGAGCACAACTATGGCATTGACTCCCCTGGCAGTCAGGAGAGGTACGAGGTTATTTGCGGTTTCTGCCTCGTCACGAAAATCCCATCCCTGAATACCTGCTGCAGCCACCAGTGTATCGGTTGCTTCGAGTGTCATACCGATGAAGCCAACCTTCACACCCTGTATATTTTTGATCCAGTAAGGCGGAAGTGGTGTCGTTAAACCATCATATTCACTGACGACATTCGCGGCGAGCCATTTGAAATCAGCACCTGCGTATGGTTCTTCAGGGAAATAACAGCCATCTTCAGGATGGCATCCGCCATTTTGCATGCGCAGCAGTTCGAGAACGCCTTCGTCGAATTCATGGTTGCCAACACTTGATACGTCGAGTTCCATCGCATTCAATGACTCGACTGATGGCTCATCATGAAACAAGCCCGAAAATGCAGGTGTGCCACCAATCAGGTCTCCTGCAGCAACCGTGAGACTGTTTTTCTTGCCCTCACGCAGTTCTTTGAGTTTTGCAGCCAGATATTCACCACCACCTCTTGTTTCACCAAAACCAACAGCGTCTGTCTTTACATGTCCATGGTAGTCATTGAACCCGAGGAGCTGTAGCTCTACAAGCTGTCCGGGCGCGGTATTCCGATCGGAATAAGCAGGAGTGACTACCAGCGATAAACACGCCAAGCCAAGCAGGGGCAAGTAACGATTCATGGGTTTCATAATCCAGGCACCTTTGTGTTAGAACGATTATTCGCTTCAGAGGAAGGCATGTGGTGATGAGCGATCTGATCATGGAAGATATGCATTTCCACGTTAGGCCTTTATAGACTCTTGTAATCTCATCTGATGAAAATCAGTCATCTATCGAAAGGCATAGGAATGGCCATCAGAAATGACTCACTTGCCGATTCGTTACCTTCAAGAAGCAATACTAGGCGCGTCATGTGACGAATTTATGTACCTAATTTGAAGAAAATAATAAGGCTTCATCCGGCCGAATCGCTGATGCCAAATGCAGCACCTGTTGATCTGCCCAATCAGATTCAACAACACAACATAGTGCTTTAACGACTGTTGATCTCCCACTGACCACGTAACACCCCTCAACAAGAGCCCACCCACAGCCCGCCCCTCGGCGGGTTTTCTTTTGTTCCAACCACAGGAGAACCATCATGCTTCACTTCAAGCATCCCTCCGACCTGTCCCAACTGCCCTCCTCCGACCCCGCCCATCCCGTCATCAAAGAACTCGTCGATCAGCTCATCTCTGCCTACTCAGATGAACATGGCGTTTACAACTATGAGGACTAGGGCTGGATCGTCCTCCTCGAAGAAGGCGACCTCGAGGGCCCCCTCGACGATCTCTATAACGACGGCACGACCTTCCTGGACCTCGACTGGCTATGGGAGGGAATCACCATGAAAGATGGCTTCTATACGGCCATCTACCTCGCCAATAACGAGAGCGGCATGGTCTTCGTCATCCCCGACGCACCCTGGCTGACATCCGAGGTTCGGGACATGCTCGACCGTCACCTCGACCCGCCCCTCGAACTGCGGAAATAAGAGCACCTTATATGAACAACCAACCAACTACAGGAGATACCCATGACCATCAAGATCCTCAAGAACGACACCTGCCCTTCCATCTCCGGCAAGTCCACCCTGAAGTACCAGATCAGTGCCGACGACGATGACGCCGTCTTGTTGCGCATCACCGGTTCATCCGGCGGCGGCTTCTTCAGCAATGAATGGATCGCCTTCGAAAAGATCCAGGCCCTGCTGGATGCGCATCCCGCCGACAAGCCGATCACCTCGATCATTCTCTACCCGCTCTTCAGGGGCAAATCCGTGAACACGCCGAGCTTCCTGCTGGCGGCACTGGTGCACGAGAAGTTGCTGCGGCCCATGAAAGGCAAGCAGCGATGCCACGAGGTCGGCGACATGAAGATCTTTGCCGAGAAGGTCACCAAACTGACATCCGGGAAGACGGCCAAGAAGAAGGCCGCGGTGAAGAAAAAGCGTGTGGCCAAGAAGAAAGCCACGGCCAAACGCAGAACCGCTAGAGGT
>JARFQM010000210.1 GCA_029287755.1 Desulfofustis sp.
CCAGAGCCGGTAGCCGTAGCGCTGCAGATTGCCGCCCGGCTCTTCGAAGAAATGGGCCAGCAGCTGCGGGAGCTGCCGGGCGAAGATGTGGTTCGCCCACTCGTTGATGCCGTCGAAAGCCCACCTGCAGAAGCGGTAAACCTGGCGACCGCCTTTGCGGTAAATCCAGTCGGCGTCGACATTGACAGAACGAATCTCCGCCGGGTAGATGCCTGCAAGCAGCAGCAGGGTGAAAGCCAGGGCCGAGAAGATCAGTAACTGGGACTGTGCCAGCACATGGCTGATCGAGTAGGGCTGGTAATCAGTGGCGTAAGGCAGCATGCTGTATAGGTATTGCGGGAAGCAACCGATCAGAATGCAGAGTACTGCCGAGATGCCCATTGCCAGCAGCATATGTTTCGGTGCTTCTTTGCAGCGGATGCCTGAGTCATGTGAATAGAAGGCGAAGAACGGGATCTTGATGCCGGCATGGTGAAAGACCCCGGCCGAAGCAAACAGCAGGATGAACCAGAGCCAGCGCATATCGCCGTGGGCCGCAGCCTCCATGACCATTGATTTACTGACGAAACCGGAAAACAGCGGGAAGGCCGAGATTGAGGCCGCGCCGACGATGCAGAAACCGCATGTCCAGGGCATTGATTTGTAAAGGCCGCCAAGGTCGGTGGCGTTGATTTTGCCAGTGCGGTACATGACCGCGCCCATAGTCATAAAAAGCAGTCCCTTGAAGAGAAGGTCGTTGAAGGCATGAGCAACGGCGCCGTTAATGGAGAGGGCGGTGCCGATACCGATGCCGACCACCATGAAGCCGACCTGGTTGATCAGGCTGTACGCCAGGACTCGCCGGAGATCATTTTCGATGACCGCGTAGAAGATCGGGAAAGCCGCCATGGCCCCGCCAATGAAGATCAATTCCTCGGTGCCGGGGAAGGCCCGGGCCAGGGCATAGATCGCTGTCTTGGTGGTGAACGCCGAAAGAAAGATGGTGCCGGTGATGGTCGCCTCGGGGTAGGCATCGGTCAGCCAGGGGTGCAGAAACGGCCAGGCACAGTTAACGCCGATACCGATGAAGATAAACCACGAGGCGGTTGTCCCCAGACCAATCAGGTCAAAGGCCGCTGAACCGGTCTGGGAAACGTGCATGATGATCCCGGCCAGCAGACAGAGGCCTCCTGCGACGTGGACCATGAAGTAGCGGAAACCGGCCCCGAGGGCCCGCTCGGTTCGGCGTGCCAGGATCAGGAAAGTCGCACTGATCGTGAGCATCTCCCAGAACACAAAGAGGGTGAACATGTCACCGGCGAAGATCGCCCCAATCGCTGCTCCAGCGTAAACGGTCCCGGCAACATTCTGCACGGCGTCATCCACATGCAGGGCATAGAGTGCCGAGAGGAAGGCGACCAGATGGAAGATGTAACCGAAGATCAGGCTCAGTTTGTCAACCCTGGCCAGAATGATCTGGTCACTTAAAAACGGATAGATCCAGTAACTGCCGTGTGCTAGCTGCAGCAGGTTGATGAAGCTGATCACCGGCAGCAGCAGTAGCAACGCCTGCCGGGTGCGTCCCTTGAAAAGCGGGACCAGCAGCCCACCAAGAATCAGTATCGTTGCAGGCGGCAAAGCATTAATCATTATAATAATCCTCTTTACGCATGACTAAAGGCCGCAATATATATTTGGCTACGATCACCAGAATGACACAAGCGACAAAACCGTAGGCCGAGTAGAAACCGAAGAAGCTTTCCCAGGTGAAGATGCCGTGCTTGTGATAGAAGATGTCAATCGCCAGAGACACGACTACGCAGGCATAAAAAATTCTCAGCAGGCGCTTGACGTTTTCGGGCTTGTCAAACATCCTCAGTTCTTCGTCCATATTAATCGGTTGTTTGGACATCCGTTTGCTCCTTACAAGGTCTGCCAGAATACAAAGGCCAGGTAGAGGATGCCGATGGTAATGCAGATGTAAAAGATGGTCCGGTAGCCTTCGACTGGCTCATGGGCCAGGATCATCGGACCGTCTTCTGCGTGGTCTTGATGGTCGTCTTGTTCGTGTATATCCGTCATATGCTCTCCCAAACTTCAGGAACCGGTTTGCTTTACATCGGCCCCGCTCAGATTCCAGAGATTACCAGGTTCCAAGGGCCATACGCGCCAATTGCACCAGGGTGTCGGGGAAAAAGAACAAGGCCAGTGAAACAAGGGCCGTTACCGACAGCGGAATCAGGCAGAAGAGTGGCGCCTCCTTGATCCCGTCCCCTTCACCATCCGTTGCTGGCGCGAAGAAACCGCGGTAGACAATCGGGAAGAAATAGGCAGCGTTGAGCAGGGAGCTGACCAGCAGCACCACGATCAAAACCAGCTGTTCTCCTTCTACGGCACCGATCAGCATGTTCCATTTGCTGATAAAGCCCCCCAGCGGCGGCATGCCGATAATACTCAGAGACCCCAGGAAAAAGGCCAGGTAGGTGATCGGCATACGCTTCCCCAACCCGTTCATCTGGCTGATATTTTTCTTCTTGCTGGCGACATAGATCGCACCTGCGCAGAAGAAAAGTGTGATCTTGCCGAAGGCGTGCATCGCAAGGTGCATGACTCCGCCGAGCATACCGGTCGCCGAGAGCATGCCGGCGCCGAGCACCATGTAGGCAAGTTGACCGATGGTAGAGTAGGCCAATCGGCGTTTCATGCTGTCCTGAGTCAGCGCGATCAGGGAGGCAACCAGTATGGTCACAGCGGCGATATAGGTGATCAGGGAACCGAGATGGGCCAACTGCAGCGTCTCGGGGCCGAGAATATGAAAAATGATACGGAAGATCGCAAAGACACCGGCCTTGACCACGGCCACGCCATGCAGGAACGAACTGACCGGGGTCGGCGCCACCATCGCTGCCGGTAGCCAACCATGAAACGGCATCAAGCCGGCTTTGGCAAAACCGAACAGGAACAGTACCAGCAGCAGGGCCAGAAGCTCCGGCGAGGCTTTGCCGGCCAGAATTCCGCCTTGGGTAAAGTCGAGTGTGCCGGCTGCGGCATAAGTCATAATCATGGCCGGCAGGGCCAGCCCGATCGATGTGCCGAGGATGTAGGTCAGATACTTACGGCCTGAGGCTCTGGCTTCAGCGTCTTGATGATGTGTGACCAGAGGGTAGGTCGAGAGCGACAGCATCTCGTAGAAGAGGTACATGGTCAGCAGGTTGGCGGAAAACGCAATGCCGATGGTTGCTGAAATAGCCACGGCGAAGGAGGCGAAGTAGCGCGTCTGGGCATGCTCGTCGAGAGCCCGCATGTAACCGATCGAATAGATCGAGGTGAACAGCCAGAGGAAGGAGGCGACCAGGGCAAAAATCATCCCCAGCGCATCGACGCGCAACTCGATCGGCACCCCTGGCAGGACCTGTGCGATGGTGAATACGTAGCTGCCGCCTTTGAGAACTCCCGGGAGCAGTGAGGCGACAATACTCAGCTTGACCAGCGCGATCAGGATCGTCCAGCTTTCACGCAGGTTCGGCTGTCGGGCGGAGAGCATGATCGGCAGGGCTCCCAGCAGGGAGACCAGGATTGCGATCAGCGGCCATATGGATAGTGTCGGCGTCATATCAATCTCAGAACGTCCTCAAAAACCAGCCGGGATAATCAGGCTGATGACGTTATTTATCAGGGGCCCGGTGCTGAAGCCGACAACGATCAGGAGTACGGCGGTGATGACCAGCGGCTTGAGCACCCACCAGGGAGCTTCGTGGCGCTCTGTGCTGCCATGCTCGTGATGTTCGCCATCGGCCAGGGAACCGAAATAGGCCAGCTCTATAATCCTGAAGAAGAGGATCACGTTAATCAGGCTGCTGACCACCAGGGCGATGACGAATTCCCAGTGACCACCATCGATACCGCCGAGGATCAGGTACCACTTGCTGAAGAAGCCGCAGGTCGGAGGTACGCCGATCATGGCAAAGGCCCCCAGGGTGAAGGCTGCCATGGTGATCGGCATGCGGCGGAAGATCCCCTGCAGTGAATCCAGCGAGACCGTGCCCTGTCGGTAAATAATCGCCGCAACCACCAGGAACAGGCAGAGGGTCATCAGGGAATCATTGACGATGTGCAGGATCGCGCCGGTGAGGCCGTTGCTGTTGGCCAGGAAGACTCCGCCAACCATATAGCCGACTTCTGCGATGATGATATAGGTCAACATACGTCGCAGGTCTTTTTGGCCAAGTGCCAGCGCCGAGCCGCAGACTATAGCGATGGCGGCCGCCCACATGACGCCGTTGGTGACCCAGTCGTGCGTGAAGACCAGCGCCGGGGTATAGACGTTCAGGATGACCCGGATCATCAGGTAGACGGTGACCTTGGTCATCAGCGGTGCCACCATGGTGCCGGCCCCGGTCGGCGCGTGGCTGTAGGCGTTGGGGAGCCAGGCGTGTAATGGGAAGAACGCCATCTTGACCCACAGCCCGACCAGGACGAAAGCGATCGCCGTGGTTGTGGCGACCGGAGCGTTCAGGGTTGGCAGGATGCGAGCGATATCGGCCATGTTCAGGGTACCGGTGAGAATGTAGATGTAGCCGATGCCGAGCAGATAGAAGCAGGCACCGATCGTACCCATGATGATGTAGTTGAAGCTGGAAAGTGCCGCCCGCCCGCGGCCCATGGCGATCAGACCATAAGAGGTGATCGATGTGATCTCAAGCAGGACGTAGAGGTTGAAAGCATCACCGGTCAGGACCAGACCATGCAGCCCGGCGATGAGAATCAGATACAGGGTAAAGAAGAAAGCTTCCCTGCCGGGGAGCTCCTGTTCGGCACTTTTCAGGGACGAGAAGGAGGCGAGCAGGGCCACGACGGAAATCAGGACCATCATCATGGCGCTCAAAGGGTCGATAATCAATTCGATGCCAAAGGGCGGCTGCCAGTTGCCAACCGTGTAGCTGATCGTGCCATGCCTGAGCACGTTGCCCATGACGACGATTGAACCGAGGACCGAGAAGGCCAGGGAACCGAGGACCAGTGGTGCAATCATCTGGCGGTTGTTCCGCCCCCAGAGGTTCACGGCCAGGGCCGAGAGGAGTGGCACGACCAGGACGAAGAGGTGTAGATTGGGAGTACTCATTGCCGCAGCTTCTCCAGGATCTCGTCCTGTCTCTTATACACATCTCCGAGCCCACGAGACCATTC
>JARFQM010000288.1 GCA_029287755.1 Desulfofustis sp.
TGATGGCGCAAAAGTCCTGGGAACTCTGGCGCAAGCTGGAAAAGGACAGCGGACGGCGCCTCTTGATCAAAACCGGCAATCTCACCCTGGGTCCCCCCGATTGCCCTGCCCTTTCAGGATTTTTACATAGTGCCCAGAAACATGGCATCCTTCACGAGTATCTGAGTGCCCTTGAAGTTGAGAAACGATGGCCTCAGTTTTCACTGCCTGATTATTTTTACGCCGGTCTGGAAAGTGAGGCAGGAATTGTCTTTCCCGAGCCGGCCATTACCGCCTTTCTCGATGAAGGCCGCCAGGCAGCAGCAGATCTTCATGTGAATGAGGGAGTGGAGCGGTGGACTGAGCACGCCGCGGGAGTAGAGGTGCGGACCTCCCGTGCAAACTATCATGGCGGTCGGCTGCTGCTTGCTGCCGGAGCCTGGTCGAAGAACCTGTCCGGTAGGCTGAGCGCTGTACTCACTCCCAAGCGAATTGCTGTGCACTGGGTTGAGCCAGCTGCGCAGGAACCTTTTTCACTGGGCCGCTTCCCGGTCAATTTCTGGCAGGTGCCGGTGCTCAACGATCCTGTCTTTCCCGAAGGTTTCAAAGAATTTTACTCATTGCCGATGCTTCGGCCCGATGGACAAATAAAGGTCGCTTTTCATAACGGCCTCTCTGATGGCGATCCTGACAGCGGGTCAAACACCATACGAGATGATGAAACCACGATGATAAACGAGATGATTGCAGCCTATCTGCCCGGACTGGCCGGCTGCCCGATGCAGGTGAACGCCTGTTTCTACACCATGACGCCTGACAAGGACTTCTATCTCGGAAGACTGCCGGAATCACAGCATGTGTTCGGAGCGGCGCTCGCCGGGCATGGCTTTAAATTTGCCCCGCTGCTTGGAGAACTGCTGGCCGATCTTTTGCTCGATCTCCCCTCTCCCGTCGATATCTCCATGTTCTCACCGGAACGTTTCAAATTCTACCAGCAACCCTGCTGAGGTCAGCAGACTGTTTCCATCTCCCCGTTGCACCTCACCTACCCTGCGCGGCTGAATTGACGATGCTCAACCGAGAATTCCCAGGAGCGGGATTCTGGGTGCCGATGCAGAACCAGCCAATGCAGCTGCTCCTCATCCATATCAGGATAATCGGTGGTGTAGTGAAGCCCGCGAGATTCTTTCCTGAGCATCGCCGATTCGACGATCAACAGAGATACCTGGGCGATATTTCTCAACTCAACCATGTTCCGGGTGATTTTGTGGGTCGTATAGAGTGCTTCAATCTCCCTGCTGATCGAGATTATCCGTTCCCTGGCCAGTTCGAGCCGCTTGCTGTTTCTGACGATACCGACGTAGTTCCACATGGTTCTGCGCAGCACATCCCAGTTGTGATTAATCAGGATATGTTCGTCCAGTTCCCGGGTCGCCTGAATCGGCTCAGAGAAGGTATTGGTCCCCTGCCCCAAACCGGTAATTTTAGTGAGATTCTGTCGGCAGTAAGATGCCGCTTTCTCAGCGAAAACAACAGCTTCAAGCAGGGAGTTGCTGGCCAGTCTGTTGGCACCGTGCAACCCGGTGCAGGCGGTCTCGCCAATGGCCATCAGCCCCGGAAGTGAGCTGTTGCAAAATTCGTCGACCAGTACCCCGCCGCACAAATAGTGGGCGGCAGGCACCACCGGGATTGGCTCCGTAGTAATATCGATCCCATAGTTGAGGCACTGTTTATAAATGCCGGGAAACCTGGCTTGAATGAAGGCGGGATCTTTATGGCTGATATCGAGAAATACACAGTCGTCGCCGCTTTCCTTCATTTCCCGATCGATTGAGCGGGCCACCATGTCTCTGGTGGCCAGTTCGAGGCGGTCATCATATTTTCTCATAAAGCGCTCCCCTTCCCGGTTAAAAAGAAGCGCACCCTCTCCCCTCACCGCTTCGGATATGAGAAAGTTCTTTGCCCGTGGGTGAAACAGGCAGGTCGGATGGAACTGAACAAACTCCATGTTTGCCACTCGTACGCCAGCTCTGCAGGCTGCGGCGATGCCGTCTCCGGTGGCGATGTCAGGGTTGCTGGTATAAAGATAGACCTTACCGGTTCCGCCGGTGCACAAAACCGTCTGATCGGCTTCAAATCTATGTAGTTCGTCATTGTTATCGAAAATCAGGGCCCCTTCGCACCTCCTGCTCCCCTCCTTGGTTGATACCAGCAGATCGACGACCATGTGGCCCTCGAGCAGAGTGATGGAGTCGTTTGATTTGACCTGCTCCAGGAGCGTCGTTTCTATGGCTCGTCCAGTCAGATCATAGGCATGGGCGACCCGGCGATGGCTATGCCCTCCTTCCCTCCCCAGACTCAGGGCCGACCCACCTGAATCCCTAACAAAATCAACACCATAAGAGACAAGATCGTGCACTCTGTCGTAGCCCTTGCTGACCACTTCCTGGACGGTGCCCATATCGCACAACCCCGCACCGGCAGTGAGAGTATCATCGATATGGGAGGCGAGGGAGTCATTTTCCAGATCAAGAACGGCGGCTATTCCGCCCTGGGCGAGATTCGTCGCACTATCGATGACGCCCTTTTTGGTCACCACCATGACTTCACCGAGATCTGCAACTCTCAGAGCGAAGGAAAGACCTGCAATGCCGCTGCCAATCACTAAAAATCTCATAGCATTCAATGATTTCGAACAATCTGTGTAGATGTTTCACGTGAAACATCGAGAAGTGATACGCCTAAATCACCGGATCATGCAATTTCATCAAAAAAAGATTGAGCCTTCGTAGTAACCTGGTATATAAAGAACCAGAGAACCAAAAAACCTGGGGAGAGGTTATATCACAATGGGAAATAACTCAACAGTTATTGCTGTTGCCAACCAGAAGGGGGGAGTGGGCAAGACGACTACGGCCGTCAACCTCTCCTGCGGGCTCGCGTTGAGAAAAAAGAAGGTGCTTCTGGTAGACTCAGATCCCCAAGGAAACGCCTCCAGCGGAGTAGGGGTCAAAGCCGCAGACAGGAAAAAGCACTTGTACCAGGTACTCTGCGGGGAAGCTGGCGCGGGGGACGTGATCCAGTCAACAAATGTAAAAAAGCTCTTCGTACTGCCTTCAAAAATTGATCTGGTGGCGGCGGAGTTGGAATTGATCAACCAGAAAAATAGAGAGAAATTTCTAAAAAAATCACTAAAGCCGCTTCTTACGGAATTTGATTACATCATTGTCGACTGCCCGCCATCCCTTGGCCTTCTGACCTTAAACGCTCTTACCGCCGCACATTCCGTACTCATCCCGATGCAGTGTGAATATTATGCTTTAGAGGGGCTCGCGCAGCTGATCAGCACCATACGATCGGTGAAACAATCCTTCAACAAAAAGCTGTACGTGGAAGGGTTGCTGCTCACCATGTTTGACAAACGTAATCGTCTCTCTCACCAGGTCGCTGCGGAAATCCACAATCATTTTGGTGACCAGGTCTTTGCCACCCGTATACCCCGAAATGTGAGACTCAGCGAGAGCCCCAGCCATGGAAAAACCATTATGGAATACGACATCAAGTCAACCGGCGCCCAAGCCTATAGTGCCTTGGCGCTCGAATTTCTTAAACGGCAGGTGTGAACAGTGGCTAAATTGACTGGGCTTGACGGGCAGGGAATCAGCGCTCTTTTTGGCGAACAAAGCACTGATGATTTATTTTTCGAATGCAGCATAAGTCAGATTATCCCCAATAAACATCAACCCAGGTTGATGTTTGACCAGGAGGAACTCACCGAACTTGCTGAATCGATAAGGGATAACGGGGTAATCCAACCTTTGATTGTGTCGCGGACATCAAAAAAGAGGTATGAGTTGATCGCTGGCGAACGCCGCCTCCGTGCCTCAAAGATGGCCGGCTTGAAAACCGTGCCGGTAATCGTGCGGGAAATCAACAGTGATGATGAATTGTTGGAATTCGCCCTTATTGAAAATATCCAGAGAACCGACTTGAATCCCCTAGAGGAGGCAGAAGCATATCGTAAACTGATAGATAAATTTGGCCTTACTCAGGAAGAGGCGGCTAAGAAGGTGGGTAAGAACCGATCTACCGTGGCGAACGCCCTCAGGCTCCTCCAACTGCCGGAATATATCAAGGAGGATCTCCTCTCCGGGCAACTCACCGAAGGACACGCCCGGGCTCTTCTTGCTCTGTTGTCGAGTCCCGCAACCATGAAGGAGATCCGCGACCAGATTATTGCCAAACAATTGTCCGTGCGGCAGACCGAGAAACTGATAAAAACAATTACCCGCGAAGTTACCCCTAAAGCACCCAATAGAACCAAGGAAAAAGAATTTTCAAAATCGGTGAAAAAAGCCTTTGAAAACCAGATGACCAACCGTCTCAGCTCCCAGGTCTCTATCAACCAGAAGGGGAGTCGAGGAAAAATTGAAATAGAATATTACTCCTATGATGACCTCGAACGTATCATTGCGATGGTACTCGGGGGAGAATAACCCTGTTTTTTATTAATCGGTACCTACTAAAAGCTATGATTAAAAAGTCTTTCTTCATTTTTGTCCTGGTAATTTCACTGATCTTTTCCGCCTCAGCCGTGTGTGCAAAAATGGTCAGCGTGGTCGGCGACAACGTCAATCTCCGCTCTGGCCCGGGAACCAAATATTCCGTGAAATGGAAATATGGCAGTGGTTTTCCGTTGAAAGTTCTCCAGGAGCAAGGAGGGTGGCTGCAGGTTGAAGATTTCGAGGGCGACAGCGGCTGGCTCTACCAAAAGCTCACCTCCAGAACTGGTCACATGATCGTCAAGGTGCACAAGAACCAGAACACAAAGATAAATATCAGAAGTGGACCTGGTACTAAATACAGGATTGTCGGCAAAGCATATTATGGAGTCGTTTTCAAGACCATAAAACAGCAAAACGGCTGGGCGCAAGTCAAACACGACAGCGGGCTGGAAGGGTGGATCAAACGCTCACTCCTGTGGGGCTTCTAGCAGATCCTCAAAAATAAAAACCTGGCTGAGGAACTCAGCCAGGTTGGGTAGCCATGGCGGAGAGAGAGGGATTCGAACCCTCGGTGGAGTATTATCCCCACACTCGCTTAGCAGGCGAGCACCATCGGCCAACTCGGTCATCTCTCCTCTATCATCTCTGGCGGAGGGAGTAGGATTCGAACCCACGGTACTTTCGTACAACGGTTTTCAAGACCGCCGCCTTAAACCACTCGGCCATCCCTCCGAAAGTTTTTCCTTGTACCATCTCGCAAATCATCTGTCAATAATATGTCATTGCCATACCTGGGCGGCTGTTGTATGATACATTTTTGTAACACGACAACATTGCTCAAAAACATTTTTGCAAAATATTATTTTTTAAAGAAGTACGACACTCATGGTTGACCAGAAAGAAACTGAATCGCAACTGCATGATTTAACATGTCTTTATGAAATCACGAAAGAACTTGCCTCCGCCTTTGTACTCAGCGATTGTCTTGAAAAAGCGATGGCGCTTCTCTCCGAATACAAGAAAATGGAGAACGGCACCGTAACCATCGTCAATCCGCTTACCGGCAAGCTTGAAATAGAAGTTGCCCACGGTCTTACCGCGGAGGGAAGAAAAAGGGGTAAATATAAAATAGGGGAGGGGATTACTGGCCGGGTTGTCGCTTCTGGTGAACCGATCGTCGTCCCCCATATCTCCGAAGAACCCCTGTTTCTCAATCGTACCAGATCTCGGGGCGATATCGCCGATAGAGACCGTTCTTTTCTCTGCGTTCCCATCAAGGACGGTAAGCAGATTATAGGCGCGCTCAGCGTTGACCGCATGTATGAGGATGGATTCGGCACCCAAGCCAACGATGATCTGCAGTTTCTCACCGTGCTGTCGAGCATTATCGCCCAGACTGTTTGTCGGGTGCAGATCGTCAATCGGGAAAAGGAGAATCTTCGCACTGAAAACCTCAAACTGAAGCGGGAACTTTCTGAAAAGAATCGGATTAACGACATAAGTGGCAACTCGAGCCGGATGCAGGATGTCTTCGAAATGGTCCACCGAGTGGTGGACTCCAACGCCACGGTGCTGCTCAGGGGCGAATCGGGAACGGGGAAGACCCTGGTCGCCAAGGCCCTGCACTACAACGGCAAGAGAAAGGCCAAACCGTTTGTCGTGGTGAATTGCTCGGCATTGCCGGAAACGCTGCTGGAGAGTGAACTGTTTGGCCACGAAAAAGGCGCCTTCACCGGGGCCAACGAGCGAAAAATAGGCAGGTTCGAGCACGCCGAGGGAGGCACTCTCTTCCTTGACGAGATCGGTGAGATATCCCCTTCGGTCCAGGTGAAGCTGCTCAACGTTGTGCAGGAGAGAAGCTTCCAGCGGCTCGGCTCAACCAGATCTATTTCCTGCGATGTGAGGCTGGTGGCGGCCAC
>JARFQM010000368.1 GCA_029287755.1 Desulfofustis sp.
AGTAAAGCGTGATCTCCTTACCCCCGAGTTGATATTTGTAGCGCTCGGTGCCGCCAAGAAAATCATAATTTGCCAGATTCGCTTCGATGGCGGCTCGAATGCTCAGCACTTTGCTCATGAGACCGATTGAGGTTGTGCGAAATCTTGGGTTGTAGCTGTTGTTGTAGAGATAAAGATTCTTTGCATGCTCGATACAGAAAACCATTGCGGCCGGGGCTTCGCCAATGCTCATACCCTGCAGCCTGAGCATGCCGGCGGCGGCGAGTTCGGCAGCAAGTAGACGAAAGAAACGTTCCCGTTCTTCAGTCATGAAGGCAGCCTTGTCTTTGCGGCTCAGCCTGAACAGCTGGACGAACTGGTTCATTGCGGCGTCAATTTCGGCCGCGCCGCCAAGGTCGCCTATGACTATATCTCCGGACTCATAAAGGCGCCGCAGTTTGCGCCGTACTTCATGCCGCTGTTTCGCACTGAGACGGTCGAGGTACTCCTGCCAACTGCCGGGCAACTCCATCTCCAGCGAATGGCTCAACGGAGTTATGCTGCAACGCCATCGTTTCGTTATCTCTGCGGAGCGGGCTAACGAATAGACAATCGAGTCGGGACGCACCGGCTCCAGCACCAGCCTGGTGATCTGCCGTGATTCGAGAAAATCAAACAAGCCGGTAAAAAATCGTTGCTCCTCATCTGGGGCGACAGCCACATCGCCGGTATCACAGAGATCGGCCGAGCCGATAATTCGAGCGGTGGCGCCCTCCACCATTAACGGGGCGATGCCAATAGGACTCCCACCGTTGCTCACTAGAGTAAGCAGCGCTTCTTTGCCGTCTCCGAACACTCGATGCCAGGCCTTTAGCCACGGCGGCGTAATAAACGGATTGTCCCACTTCCAGATACGTCCGTATTGCTGCCAGAGGGTTTCAAGGGTGGAGAAATCAAGCCTTTCAATCGTCATCGAAGCCCCACCCTACTCCTCTCCATGCCAGTGCCCCGGCGGCTCTTTTACTTCGACCGAGGTACCGCTGCGCGCCGATTCAGACAGCGCGTCCAATACGGCCAAGGTCCGAATGGAATCTTCAAGGGTAATAAGCGGCGCCCCTCCATCAGCTACCCGGTCACCGAAATGTTCAACCATGAGCCGATACTGGTCGGCACCCGGAATGACAATCGGTTCAGCCGTATCGTTGTCGCCGACCCGATGAAAAATGTGCGTCTCATTGTCCCAGGGGATAAACCCATCATGCGGCACCTCGATGACCCCGGCGCTGCCGATAACTGCATAGGTCTGCTGCAGGCCGGAACAGAAGCTGGCCTCGATCGAGGCAAGAGCCGCGCCAGCGAAATCGAGATTGCCTACCATGTGCACATCTACCCCGCTGTTGTTCCTGTCAAGCGCAAGCGCCTGCACCCTGGAGACCCGGAGCTTCAGAAACAGTCTGGCGATGCCGACCCCGTAGCAGCCGACATCGAGCAGGGCACCGCCGCCCCGGACCGAGTTAAGCCGGTAATTATTACCTTTAGCAAGAAGATCGTCGGACATGGAAAAACAGAAGGCCGCCCGCACCAGCCGGGGGATACCGATCGCCCCCTCGGCAACCATCTCCTCGATACGCTTTGTCCGTGGATGAAAGCGGTACATCTGGGCTTCCATCAATAAGCGGCCGCTCATGGCCGCGGCCTCGGCCATTTTTACAGCCTCGGCAGCACTGCAGGCGAGCGGTTTTTCGCACAGCACGTGCTTGCCCGCCTCGAGCGCCCGAATGACCCATTGCTTATGCAGATGGTTGGGCAGCGGCACGTAGATGGCATCGATAGCCGGGTCGGCGAGAAGGTCGTCGTACTCCTCGGTGAGCAGCGCTATTCCGTGCTCTTCAACCAGCGTCTCAGCCTCGCTGGGACGCCTCGTGGCAAGTCCATGCACTACCCCGTTTCTGGACGCGGAAATAGCCGGCATAACGCACTTTCTGGAAATCAGTGCGGTGCCCAGAACACCCCAGCGCAGTTTATCCGCCATCGATCCTCTCCGGTCGGCCGCCGGCGCTCATCGACCTGGCTGCTGACTCGAGAATGGCTACCACCTTAAGCGAGTCGGCAAGCGGCGCAGCCAGTGGCTCGCCCCAGAGCAGGTGGTTGGCGAGATTGGCATGAAAGGCGAAAGGATCACGTTCGGGCAACAGCAACCGCGTTGGTTCAATTTGCCCCTCTCCTGTTCGCCGATGCAGGGTAATCTCGGGCATCATCTCGGTGGCTGGGATGTCGTCTTTGGCATAGTAGTAAAGAGGATCGAAACTAACGGCTGAGATGTCCCGCCAGTGCCCGACAATGGCCCCGGCAGTGCCGAGCAGATACCATTTCGGTTTCCTTGTCGCGGCTATGTCGGAGTGGATGAATTCCGCTTCCGTGCCGTCAACAAAGCGAATCTGTATACGTTCCTGATCGGCGTTGGTGACATCGTGCCAGACCCGCTTGTGGCGGGTACCGACCACCCACTCTATCGGCTGGGGCAGCAGGCCGACTATCCAGTCCAGGTAGTGGGCGCCCCAGTCGTAGGAAGTCCCGCCCGAGACGGGAGCGTGAGAGTGCCAGTAGCCGCAGGGATGATGGAATCCGCCAACGAAAGTCTCGAGATAGAACAATTCGCCGATCTTTCCACTGGACACCGCCTTTTTCACGGCCAGGAAATCTGGATCCCAGCGCCTGTTCTGGTGGCAGCTCAAATGTCTTCTGTGCGTCAGCGCCGCGTCCTGCATGGCTTTGGTTTCAGCCTGACCGAGAGCCAGCGGTTTTTCGCTCAGTACATGCTTGCCAGCCTGCAGCATCTGGATCGAGAGTGATGAGTGGGAATCTGGTGCGGTGGCGATGACTACCAGATCGACAGCCGGATCAGCACTCATTTCGGCGGCATCAGCGTAGGTGGCAATGGCTGGAAAATCAGTTATAGCCTGGTGCAGTCTCCGAGGATCGAGGTCGCAGGCGGCCACCAGGTGCAGTCCCTGAGTATGTTCGGCGGCGATTCCATGAAGCCTGCCGACCGAGGGTGCATAGCCAAGAATGCCGATACCCAGCGAGCGCTCCGGCGAAGGCGCCAGCCCCTGGCAATGGCGCAGCAGGCGATAGAAGGCGCGCTGGACCAGAGACGGGCTGAAATCCTGCAGCGTGGTGCAGGCGAGATACCCGGCGCCATGGCCCCGCAGGGTCAATACGGCGCTGTGTTGGTAGTGATAATCGACATAGAGTACCGTCTCGGTATCATCGCTGTGCACCAGCAGAGGTTGATAAAGGCCTCCAACATAAACCGCATCGGGGAGTCTGGCGCCGAGAGGGTTGGCCCGGTCGGTGAACAGCACCCGTAATTCGGTCGCCGGACCGACCGGGCCCGGCCGTACCCCGAATTCTTCAGGCAGCGGCCAGGTCTGTTGGGCGGCAAGCGCCAGCCAGACCCCGCCGCTTTCGACAAAGGGCAGCAGTCTAGCGCCGTTTATAGCAGGAGCGGAGGCGTCGACGGTAAGCACTGCCTGATATTCACTCAGCTCGGCGGGCGTTTCGTCTTCGATATCGACACGCACATGGTCCATACCGTCAGTGATATACCTCCAGGCCGTGGCGCCCTCCCCGGGGGAGGCGGTAATAACAAGAATCCTCAACTCTGGGTGAACAATCATGATGCTACTCCTTGTCTTCCTCGATTCGCCAGCGATAGCCGTCGGCCGTATCCTCTATGGCGATGGAAGCCATGCTCAGTGCCTCGCGCACCGCATCTGCAGCCTCAAACTGCCGGGTCTGGCGGAAATGTTGGCGGACCTTCAGCAGATTGTCTATGAGCGGAGCCATGAGGCGCTGACGGGCAGCCTCTGAAAGCACCTGGCAGGTTCCCATTTCAGCCAGTTTCTCGCGAAAGAAATCGCGTGCCTGGGCAATGGCTTCGGGGTTTTCCAGTTCGCCATGAGCCTGCCAGAGAAGCCTGTCCATCTCCAGCAAGGCATGGGCAGACTTACCCAGATCGTCTTCTTCTATTCCTCGTTGAAACTCAGCCGTCAGCGCATGCAGCAGTGGCCAGAAGTCGGTCTCTGGAACTGGCTGCTGGTCAGGCGCTGCAGATTGGAGAGATTCCTCGACCCGAACATCATCCGAGCCGTGTTCTCCACCCAGCAGGTTCAGTGGATAGGTGTTGCCCGGGGTGAAGTTCCGCTGCGCAGAACCATACTGCAGCACCACGGTACCGATCCCATGAACGGTGAAAGAAGCGGCGTTGAAATCTATGATACAGGCGGTATGCTCGTCCAGCCCGAGCACCGGCAGGGGCTCATCGAGCCGATCGACGAGTTGTTCGAACCTGGAACTACCCATGAAACAGCGGCTTGTGTCATGGGTTCCGCCCTCGGCATTGTTCCAGTGGGGTATGACGACCAGCGGGAGTCCGAAAGCGCCGAGCAGGTCGAGGCCGTCAACCCAGTGGGGTGGCTCGCCGACCTTATAGATCTCATAGACCGGCAGGGTGTATTTCCCGGTAGTAAGCGCCGCAGCACTGGCCGCAACCAGACAACCGCCCCGGTTGATGAGCTCTATCATTATTTCTGGTATGGGCGAATCTTTAAGCTGACGCACCGTATAGGTCGGACTCCCGGGACCCATCAGGACAAAATCGGCCTGACGCAGCTGCCGGTAGGTGCGGGCCGCTTCGATTTCGGCAATGGCTTCGGCAGATTTATAACTGGCAATCTGAAGCGGGCAGCCTACCCGCCGCTCGAAATAGCCGACCGCATTTTCCCCAATCTGGTCGGCGTTGAGCTGGAAACCGGCCGGCGTGTCGAGAAACAGCGCCTGCGGCTCAGGCTGGTAGGCAGACAACAGCAGTTTATGTACCTCAACCATAGTGGCGGTCAGTTCGCCCGACCCCATGAGTGCAAGAATTCCCATATTTCCTTTGGTATTCAGGGCTGCAGCGAGTTACCCCAGCAGCTTGATATGGTTGTAGTCCTTAGCATGTCTGATTTCCCGGGTCAACACGCGGCGGCGGCAGTAAGGTGAACGGAATCACCTGGCCGGACCTGTAACAACGCTGTCCGCCGTCCAGGTACACCACCGCCTCGCCGCCGCCATACACGGTCCAGCCCTTAGTTTCAGCGTCATCGATGATACCGGTCGACTCGTCGAGCCCAAGCAGCCGTGCACCTGGAGCGAGGGACTGGAGACGGGCGGCCCATGTCGGACCGGTCCTCTGGTGGTGAGGGATGACAAGAACAGGCCCGATTAGGCCAAGACCAGGCCGCACCGCAGAGGTACCTGGATCATAAAAGAGATCGCCCAGCACCATTGCTCCGGCACTGCTGCCGGCGATGACCGCTCCGGAAGCATAGGCCCGGATGGCGGCCTGCCAGCTTCTTGTCCCCTGAAGGGACTCGGCGAGATGGGCGGGAAACCCACCGAGCAGATAGATCAGATCGGCAGTGCCGAGAAGTTCGGACTCGCTGTCGTCATCGGCCGAAGCACGGTCGATGATCGCCCGGCAGAACACCTCAGTCGCGCCGATACTCCTGAACCACTGCACCCCCCGAGCGCCGGCCCTGTCCTGGTTATGGTCCGGCGCCGCCGCCGCAGGAATTATGTGGACCGAGGCGCCGGCGCCGCCGGCAAGCTCGAGCGCCCGGCGATCCAGAGCCGCCATGCGGCCGCCGAATTCGGCTCCGCCGGCGAGGACGAGGCGGCCCAGGCTAGGCACCGCTGATGTGGCTGTGGCCATCACCCTGGCCATTACCCAAGGCCAGCTTGGTGGCGCAACACTGGTCAATAGACAAGATTTTTATCACTGCAGCCTCCACTGCGCTCCTTGAGGTTGATAACTGTGAAAGACATTATAAGGCGATTTTCGCTGCTGTCTGTACCTGCAGCGATGCTCATTTAGAAATCGATAAAAAGAACGCTCCGGCCGGGACTGGATCACTCCAGCCGGCGCAGACCAGACAACTTTTTTATCAGAAGATTGGCGATCGTTTGTGTGGACCGAGCCAAACCGTACGCCATGCTTGCATCTATGATCTGCCCCCTGGTCATTGCCCCCACCGCGAACAGTTCTATACCCGCATTGCCCCCGTGTTCTGGATCTGTATGCACCACCCGGTGGGTGTCGGGATCGATTAGGATTGATCCGCTCGCGGAGGCAGCTGAATGGGCGTGGTCAGCAGGTTCCATTCGTTCAGTTTGAACGAGACCTCTTTGTAATAAATTGCGGGTCAGCTCCGAGCTGTCCGTTTCGATCGACCGGGGCTGTCCCCGGGCATCAACACAGAAGGAAAAGGTAGCCAAGCGGCATTGTCCATCGGTCCCGCCGGAGTAAAACTCAAACTCCCCGGTCGATTCGTTAACCTCAAAGCGATAATCTCTCCCCAGTTTTTTAATCTCAACGACTCCCGCCTCCATGAGGGCCAATAGTTTTTCTGCATTGCTGACCGGCTGAGTCGCAGCATGTACAAAGAAGAGAGTGTTGAACTGCTGGTCAAATAGCCGCCTTTCAGCCGCACTCAGGGACAGGTAGAGTTCCCTCACTACAGGAAAAATCTGGACAAGGACCGTTTGCCAGACAAGTTCGCCCTCAGGACCGTCGCCCTTCACTGCCCGGTCGATGTCCTGCTCAAGGACACGCGCCGGCGCACCGCTGGGTTCCGCCACCTGCCGCCAATTGATCTGTACACCATAGGCTGCCGATAATTCCCGGTCAATTAGCTGGAAAAGTTCTATGAGAGTGAGCTGGTTGGGCCTCTCGTCCATGAGCCGCCGCAAACGTTCGCAGGTAAGATAGCGATTTCGCCGCTGGCCGATTCGCCCCCTGACCCGTGGCAGGAGTCCCTGCCGGGAGAAGAGGGTAAGCCTTCTTGGCTTGTCCGGTTTCTCATAGCTCAGCCGGCCGGAATCAAGGCGCTTGAAACGCCCTTCCGCTGACAAAGTGAGCGCTGTTTCAATGGCACTCAGGCTCGATCCGATGACCCCCACCTCGGCGCCGGGCGGAATGACATCACGCAGCTTCGCTGCCGGCCATGGAGAACTCAGGTAATTATCAATCCGGCTTGATTCAAACCAGTGACCGGTGGCCAGCAGCGCACCCTGAAACGGACCCGCCCTTTTTCTGTCCCCCTGATCACCGACAGCTATCAAATAGATGTTTGTATCCTCCCCCCAGAGATCGACCACTTCGCACCTGCTCCAGGTCTTGACTTCGACACCTATATCTTCCGCCTTTTTCAGAGCATCATCAAACTGGCTTTTGAGATACTCGCCCATTACCTCGCGCGGATAATGAGCACAGTGCTCATCAACCCCGCCGGAGACGGAAAAAGCAGATTCCTGCTGGTCGAATCGAGGAGACACCGCCTCTCTGTTTCTTCTCACCCATTGCTGAAAATCATCCGGTCTGGCAATTCTTACCGTCATATCTCCGGCGCACATATTGGTGATGTGAAAGGGAAGCACGTAGGCGCCATTATGCGGCAGCCCAGGCCCGACGACAGGATGTTTTTCAAAAATATCGATCCCCAGGCCAAAAGCAGATTTTCGGCCCGCATCTCCCATGCGATCCAGTGCATCAACGAGTTGACAGAGCAGAGAGGTGCCGGTCAATCCCCCGCCGATTATGGCAAACCGGTATTTCATGGGACAATCTGAATGGTCCGAATCTGGCCCATCGCTCGCCGTCTCAAAGGTTCTCACCATTTTATCTGGATGCTGCTTTAGTTTTCCGATGGAAACTACTTTAGCATAAAAAGAGCAACGTTTTGCAGTCTTTTGGCCAGCGCTGATTATAGTAGCCCAAAAGAGGTGTTACCCATGTTCGACTATCCGTACCTAATTGAACTGCTTACCCCCAGGAAATCGCCCCCCGGGCAGCCAGATCGACTGCTGCACAGATTCGGGGAGCGATTCACCCGTGTCATGCAGGCGGGATGTGGGATTTCGATCCCCGACAATCCCATGGGCAATCTGCGCCTGGGAGCGCTGGAAGCAATAGAACTGCTGAATTTGTCGTTTGATCCCGAACGGGTGGTAATCAATCTCAATACCTTTCACAGCAAAGAGGATCTTGATGAAATTCTCGGCGGGGCGCTGCGGTCAGGGATCCGCTTTCTGCTTGTTGTTCGAGGTGACGGCGGTCCGTCCCTGCCGAAGCTCGACCCGGCAACCATAGGGGGGACATTCAACGTGGCCTCAAGTGCAGATCTTATTGGCTACATCAACCGGACGTATCCAGGCAGATTTATCACCGGGGCGGCATTCAACCACTACAACCCCCTCAAGGTCGAATTGAACAGAATGGCTAAGAAAATTGCCGCCGGGGCCCAATTTGTTGTCACCCAACCGGTAATCGGCAGTGAGTCAAGGCTTGACCAGCTTAAGGCTTTAGATATTCCACTTGTCGTTGAGGCCTGGATGTCGGACAATATCACGCTGTTCAGCCAGAGCGTTGGCGACGACACCCTGGAGGTTTCAGACTACGACCCGGGCACCAACCTGCAATTGCTGCACGAAAGTTTTCCCGAAAGTTGCGTCTACCTCTCCATGCTCAATTTCAAAGAGAATTTTGCAGAGATTCTGCCGGCACTCGCCGCAGGGTCGTGAGAACAGGAAATATCGAGGCTGCCATGATACGTTTCCCACTTTGCCCAAGACTATTATCAATTGCGTTGCTGTCACTTGTTTTTACGCTCATATTATTTTCTGGAGCGGCTGCAGACAAGGGCGACGAGCAAAAATTACTGGCCGATTTCAACAAGGGTAATCAGATTGCCCTGATGCGGCATGCGCTGGCGCCCGGGACCGGAGATCCAGAACATTTCACCCTGGGTGATTGCACGACCCAGCGAAATTTGTCCCAGGCCGGCCGGGATCAGGCGGTAAGAATCGGCAACAGATTGAAGCAGGCCGGTATCACCGCTGCCGATGTCTACACCAGTGAGTGGTGCCGCTGTCGGGAAACGGCGGAACTCCTTGGACTCGGCACCCCCGTGCCGCTGCCGCCGCTCAATTCATTTTTTAGGAATTATGAGAGCAAAGGTCCTCAGACCGAAGCGCTCCAGACCTGGCTCGCCGGCCAGCAGCTTGCCAGACCGCTGATACTTGTAACCCACCAGGTGAACATTACCGCGTTCAGTACGGTTTATCCCGCCTCCGGCGAGGTTGTCCTGATGCGCAGAAATGTGGATGGCCGCTTCGAAGTAACTGGATCGATCCGCACCGATTAAATAGTCACAATCTAACCGCCTTGCTCCATCTTCACCGGAGCGCCTTCAACTGATATGAGGCAAAGAGCAGCCATCGAGTTTTCCCTCTGCTGGAATAGCAGGCAGGCAACTCACAATGACCGCTATTATATGGAGAAGGTCGATTTCTGGAGGGATATTCTCCCTGGCTCCATGGGGGATGTATTGCCGGAAACTGATCCCGGGGACAGCCACACTGAAATTTTTACCCCCGGGTGTCTGGTCCCCGCATACGTCGACAAGAAACTGGTCACCTGCAGTAGATCCGCAATTACCCCCGGACAGGATAGAAATGGCCTCGTTCTCGAACCTGGCAGGTACTATCCCAAGGGCTATTTCTGGAAACCCCTGGGCTCCTTCCCCGTCGATCAGACCCCTGTCAGGCTGACCCACATTGACGACAGTTCCCTGGTTATCGACACCAATCATCCACTTTCCCGCTACCCTCTCGAAGTCAGGGCACTGGTGCACCAGAGATCATCGATAGCCGCCCAACGGGGCGGCGCGTTAAACGATATAGCGGAACATATCACTGCTGGGGGACCGGGAATGCAGGCTTCACAAGACGAAGTCAGATACTCTCTCAGCGCTGGAGCACCCCTGCGAAGAGAGGACGAGACCGATGATTCGCTCTACTACCGCACCCCGCGCCCGGTGCATCACCTCGACGCTGCCGCCCGCCGTCATGTCAGGTCGCTTTATGGGCGATTATGCACCCCCCGGACGAGAATACTTGATCTGATGAGCAGTTGGGAGTCACATATTCCGGACTCCCTGCATTCCTGCCATGTGGAAGGCCTCGGTCTGAACGAGCAGGAGCTGCTGGCCAATAAGCGCTTATCGGGCTACCTGGTTCACGATCTCAATAAAGATCCCCGTATTCCCCTGGCGGACAGCAGTTTCGACGCCGTCGTCTGCACGGTCTCAATAGAATATCTCTGCCGGCCATTGGAGGTGCTCTCAGAAATTGCCCGGCTCCTCGTTCCCGGCGGTATTCTGGCGATAACTATCTCCGAACGCTGGTTCCCGGGCAAACAAATACGCGAGTGGGCAGATCTTCACCCGTTTGAAAGGCAGGGAGTAGTGATGAACTATCTGCTGGACCAGGGAAGCTTTGGCAACATCCAGACAGAATCGATTCGCGGCTACCCCCGACCCGCGGAAGACAAATACTCGGACCGGATGAGTAAATCTGATTCGCTCTACTTCATCTGGGCCGCATGCCTGAAGTGATCGGCCGTTGGCGGGCATGAACCTCTGCCGCCTGATCTCGAAGCTTGGTGTGATACCCTGAAACAGTGTCCCGACTACTGCAGCAATTTCATCAGCTTCTCGGCTGATGACTTATCCAGCAGGTTGTTCCACGGAGCGTTTTCCTCGGCCATCATGGCCTTGGCGTTGCGAAACGGGTGCCCGATGGCGCCAAACAGTTTTGCAAAGCTTTCAAGTTCAGCATCCGAGAAAGCTCCGGCGCTGTTGATATCCAATACCGCATCGGACGTGTTGCCGAGCTCGGCATAGGACAGCCCCCTTATCAGATGGGCGATCCCCCTGTTGTTATTGCGGCTCAGAGAGGCTGTGAGATCGCTGATGGCTTTCTGATGACGTCCTTGGGCGGCGCGGGCAATGCCGCGATAATAATAGGCCCTTTCGTTGTCCCGCTGGACCTCGAGCACATTGCTGAAATCCGTTTCGGCAGCCTTGAAATGGCCCAGCGCGAGCAAAGCCGCGCCTCTGCTCAGCCAGATGTCAAGGAGCTCATAGCCCTCTCGCTCCGCCTCGGTGAACTGTTTGATACTTTCTCTTATCTGCCCTGAAGCAAACAGAAGTTTGGCTTTCCTTATCTGCTTCAGAGCTGGTGTTTTTGTCGATTTCATAAGGTTATTGTCCGCTATGTCAGGCAGCAGTTGTCAGGTCTGCAGGTTGACTACCCTGGTTTCTGCCGCGCTATTCAGAAATGGTCTCGGTAGCCGCATCATCTTGTCTCTGAACCGTGCAGATGCCGAGATAACCGTCCACGGTTACCCGGTCGCCGGTGGAGATATAGTCCGTGGCTCCCACTACCCCGGTGACGCAGGGAATGCCATATTCCCGTGCAATGATCGCACCGTGAATGAGCATGCCTCCGCGGCGCTCGATGATGGCGGCGGCCAACGGCGCAAAAAATGTCATGGTCGGATCAATCGCATCAATGACCAACACCTCACCCTTCAGGAATCCGGACAGATCGCTCATCTTCTCCACAACCCGCGCCCGGCCGCCGGCAATCCCCCTGCTTGCGGGCTGACCCTGCAGCTGCCTTGCCCGGACACGCGGGTGTTCAGCACCCTTGGGTAGTTCTGCCTCAGCCGCCTGCACAGCATGTTCGGCAACCGTCTCCCCCTCAAGCAGCAAGGCGAGGGTGAGGGCTGAAGTGCCCGGAGGCAGACTACTGCCATTTTCGTGCAGCCGTGTCCTGGCATGGTCGCAAGCCCGTTCGAGTTCCTGCCCGATCCTGCCGATGTGAATATTGTCATCGTCGCGGATGCGGTAGCTTTCCCGTGCCATGCTCAGCAGCTCGACGGGGTCTAAATCGATGTTCTGCTCCGCCCTCTCGAGAAACACCTGCTCGAGCCGTTCACGCTCAGGCTGGGAGGTTGTCCGCGAATCACCGGGAAGGAGCGAATACTGCACTATCATGGAGGAAATAATTCTATCCACCGCCTGCAGATCACCTACCCCGACAAAATCAATGGAGAAATGCGACCTCAGGCGGCTGATTTTTGACTGGAATTGCTCTCCGCCCACACCTTTAAGCACTCCGTCTTTGAGGCTCTGGAACAGAGCGTCATCGGCAGCTGCGAGTTCTGCACATCCCTTCAACAGATCGTTTCGCTCGGTGCTCAGCATCTTTTGACCGGTGAGCAAGGTAACAAATTCGAACGGGTCATCCGGTTCAAGCAGATCATTATAGACTTCGCCAAACAATCTGACTCCATGGGCAAAGGGGATGAAATCGCTCCAGTAAACCGCCGTCCACCGCTCATTTAAGTCGCTGCGCCTGCGCAGTTCCAGCGCCAGGTCGGCATCTCCCATTTCAGCAAAATTGACTGCCGCCAGCCGGGCTGCATCTTCATCCATCTCCGGCAGTAATTTCCGGGTTATCTGCTCCCGCAGGTGCAGAAGATTATCATAGCTTCGGGTCAGGCTCAGGTACCAGGAACGCTTATCGCCTTGTGATGCTTTATTGCCCGCGGTGATCGGGCGCGCCTGAAGAAGACACCATTGCTCATCCGCCAGCGTCCATTCGATATCCTGGGGCGTCCCGCAGTGGTCCTCCACTCGCAGCCCCAACCTGACTATCCCATCGACCGAGGATTCATCCAATGGCGGTTGCACACTCCTGTCCCTGTCCAGGCGACCGGAGAGTATTCCGCCCGAGGGTGAGCGCATGAACCAGATGTCCCTTGCTTCTGGTGCCTGGTGGGCTTCGACTTGCAGGCTTTCGCGGTTGATCAGCCAGCGATCCGGGGCAACGGCCCCGTCCACCAGCCCCTGGTTGAGACCATGCACCGCCTCAATGACCATCTGCTGATCGTTAAGCGGGTTTTGGGTGAACAACAGACCTGAAACCCGGCCTTCTGCAAACGGCTGCACCACCACAGCCATTCGGCTTGTAAGCACCTCAAGCCCGAGCTCCTGCCGGTAGAGTATGGCACGGTCTGACCACAGCGAGGCCCAGACTTTTTTAATTTTTCTGATTATCTCTTCGGCTCCAGAAACATTAATGTGTGATTCATGCAAGCCGGCAAAAGAGCCGCCCGCCCCATCTTCTTCCGGGGCTGACGATCTGATCACCAGGGGCTGCTCCCCAAACTCATCCCGAATTGCCTCAAGTATGCTTTCTTTCAATTCTCCACTGATTTTTCCTTTCAGAAAGAGAAGTTGGATGCGCAGACTAGCATCCCATATTTCCTCCCAGCGCATCTCTTTTATGTCTTTTCGATAGAGCTCCAGGCCGATTTTCTCTCTCAGGTGATTGGCATCGACAAACAGGTCGTAAGCCGCCGTGCTGATGCACAGAGGGGGTGGCACCGGCAGGCCGGCGGCTGCCATCTGGAACAGGGCCATGGCCTTGCCGCCGATGGCCAGCGCGTCCGGATGCTCCAGATTGTCAATCGAATAGATCCACTTCATCACTGATATGCAACTCCATGACGTTCTGGAAACGTGACACCAGCAGGTAGTGCTGAACCTCGATTTTGATAAATGTCGTCGTGGGTGAGCTGAGAAATTTTTGCAGATAGGGGTGCCGTTCGAGATAGATACGTTCGTAGACCGGCCGCTCGTCTTCTTCTATGGTCTTTGCCACACCCAGAATGGTAAGGGCCGCCGCCGCATGAAAATCCTCCTCCTTGTTGGAGCGATTGTCCACCAGCAGGGAAACTCTGGAATCCATACTGATATTCTGGTGCTTGCGAGTCGATTTGCCGGTGGCCACCACGATCTCGCCAAGGTCGTCGGTGTGGGCGAAGGCCATCAGACTTGAATAGGGCTGACCATTTCGCTGCGTTGAGAGGACCGCCAGGGGCTGCTCTGACAGAAGGGTGCCGATCTGCTCACGCATTACCTGCTCTGTGTTATCCATACCTTCTCCCCGGCAGTCTCGCCGTGCTTAATAGTGATCTCACCTGGCCGTCGCTCCGATCGGGTTCACCAGGCTGCGGCCTGCCATTGCACCAGACATCAACGCCCATTGCAATCCCGGCAGGCTGGAATGTTCTCCGCAGATCCGAATTCCCGGCGAGAAGGGCTCCGGATAGATGTAAGGATTTGAAGTGGGCGGCGCCTGGTTCGGGAGCGCCTGATCGATGATGAAGGTTTTAATGTGCTCCCACTCTTGAACCGCTGAGCCAAACCATTCTGCACACTGCTTTCGCACCAGATCCTCCAGGTGGTCACTGTGTACATTGTGGTCCCCAAGGACGACTGCGGCAACAAGCGTTTTTCCCGGCGGCGCGTAGCCTGGCGCCACCAGGCTCGGAAAGGCGATGTTGTTCACCGGGCCTTTATCTCCGCCGTTGAGCACAAGAAACGGCTGTGGAATCGGCGGCTGCCACTGAGCAGAAAAATAGAGGCAGGCTTCCCCCACTGATTTTACCGGCACGTCAAGTTGCATAAGCTTCGCACATGCAGGCTGGGACGCGGCAACCACTATCTGTTCTGCCTCTAAAACGGTACCGTCAGCCAGAGTGACCGCCCCTTTCCGCACACTGCTCACCTCCTGGTTGTAGTGAATGCTGTTTTCCGGCAATGATGAGGCTAGCTGCCGGGCAACGGCCCCCATGCCCTCAGCAGGCAATGCTGCATCACCGGTGGAAAACAGCCGGGTCACATACTTCAGCACCCGACTCGAGCCCGTCATGCTTGTATCGAGGCAGGCTCCGGCGAAAAAAGGCGTGAAAAAACTTTTTATGAAACGTTCGCTGAATCCCCACTTCCTGAGAAAATCGATGGTTGGCTCCTCAGGATCCTCAAAAATTTTTTCCATGGGATGCCTGACCAGAGAACCGACTAGCTTCAGCAGCTTCATTCGGTCTCCCAATGAGCCGATGGGGGAGGCGATGGTACTGTAAATGCTGCCTGGATGATGGCGGGGATCGGCCACAACATGAAAGCGATCCTGGTGACGTATGGCCACACCGGCGGGAAAGCGGCAAAGCTGTAACC
>JARFQM010000398.1 GCA_029287755.1 Desulfofustis sp.
AGGTCAACTCGTCGGCAGCGTCAGATGTGTATAAGAGACAGGTATGACGCAGCCGCAGGCGGCAGTGGAAATTTTGTTCTGACTTTTTCCGAGGGTGGAAATGTTAAACGGCAGCAGATCAAGCGAGCTCATCTTTTTAAGGGCATCCACCAGGATCTTGATCTTGCCGGTGGTTTTCTGGCTGTCAATCAGGGGCACCCAGCCTACGACCCCCTTGAAAAGCAGGATCTGATTGTTGCAGTAGACGATATCGAGCTCTGAGGGGTGAGCGCTCAAGGCCAAGGAGATCATTTCCATCCTGTCATTGGGAATGGAGTAGCAGCGTTTGAGCGCCTTTTGCGAATCGAGCGGCAGAAATCCTACGCTGCAGCCGTAATCGATGGCATATTGCAGGATTTCTTTGATGATTTTGAGTTCTGCAGCTACGACAACATGACTGATATCCTTGAGCAGGGAAGCGCTGTTGTCACGCAGCTCATTGATTGAGACCGGGGAGATAGAGCATCCATGAAGATTGGCGAGTATGTCGTCCAGATGTATCTGGCCCGCTTCGGAATAGACAAACAGCGCAGAGTCGACATACTCGGCCATGGCTATGGAATTGGTCTGTCCACCATTAAACGGTTAACAAAGCCTTTTTAATATCTTCTTTCTGGTCCTCGTTGTATTTCTCCAGTTTTTCGAGTTGCTCGTCATCCAGGGTTTCCTGGACCTTGTCGTAAAGATCTTTGGTCAGCTTTTCGAAATCCTGCTTAAATTCATTCCAGTCCCTGGAGCCTTCTTTGGCCAGTTCCTGGATCTTGTCAGCTAACTGATCAAAACTCTCCTCGAGCACCGGCTTGAGCTTCTGGGCCTGCTCTTCAGTGAGGGCGAGCAACTCGTTGAGGTCGGCGATCATTTTTTCTTTTGCCTTGTCAATGGCCTCCCTGTCGACCTTGGCGAGTTCCTCCCTGAGCTTCATTGCTTCCTCGCTGGACAGGATGTCCTTGACTTTCTGCTCGGCATCCCTGGACATGGAATCGAATTTCTTGGTCAGCTTTTCGAGCTCGGCATAGCCCTTGTCTACCGACTCCTTCAACCCTTCCGACATCTCTTTTGATTTCTCTTCGATAACCGGTTTGAGCTGCTCCCATTTTTCCCGGGTCAGATCCATCTGTCTTTCCATTTCTGAGATAATTTTCTCCGAATTAAACTCCTCGGATTCGGCGCCCTGGGAGGCAACCGCAAAGAGCCCCGAGGCCAGAAAAATTGCAATCGGCAGAATTAAAACTGTGGGTAACCTTCTCATGGTGCCCGCCTCCTTTGCGCGAATGTATTGCAACATATGAATGATTGGGATAGGTTGTGACTCCGTTGTCCGGGTAATTTTAGATATAGTGCTGAACCTTCAGGAAAGCAACAGCTCAAAACAATAATGCACTGAAGCCGCGACAATTGAGGACAGTCAGTCCCCGGTCCGCGCAGAGCCCGAGTCGAGCAAGCCGGGATGGGTTGAGCCATACAATGGCTACACTGGCCTTCTAGGCCTCAAATCCGCGCCACCCCATAGCCATGTCACTTGCCCTGTTCACTATTTTCGGATCATCCTTCGTCATCGCCCTGTCTGGCGCTTTGATGCCCGGTCCGGTGCTTACGGTGACAGTCAGCGAAAGCGCCCGCCGGGGGGCAAAGGCGGGACCGCTGATGATTTTCGGTCACGGCATACTGGAGCTGGCACTGGTGCTGGCCCTGCTGGGGGGACTGGCGCCATTCTTTTCCCGAGACGAGGTATTCGTTGTCGTCTCTCTGGTGGGAGGGGCAATACTGCTGTGGATGGCCTGTATGATGTTCAAGGAGCTCCCGGAGCTGAAACTGAAATTTGATCATGATGATCAGAGACCCCGCAGTCTGGTGCTCTCCGGCATTCTGCTCAGCCTGGCCAATCCCTATTGGCTTATCTGGTGGGCGACCATCGGCATCGGCTACATCATGTATTCGGTCAAATTCGGCGTCCCGGGCATAATCGCCTTTTTCACCGGCCACATCCTGGCTGATCTGGCCTGGTACAGCCTTATTTCCTTCGGCGTCGCCAAGGGCCGAAACTTTTTTACCGACACCTTCTATCGCAGACTGATAGGCGCCTGCGCATCTTTTCTGTTCGTCTTCTCGGGCTATTTTTTTTACAGTGGGCTGGAAAGAATCCTCTGATCAGTCACAGACGAAAACCTTTAACCGGTCAATTGCCGGTACATATCGATCATTCTCATCGGCAGCTTATCTATTTCATCGATGAAAATGTAATTCCCCCTGCCAAACATCTGCGGCAGGTAGTCGTGAGCCTCGCGGTCAACGGTGATGCAGAAGGTGTGGATACCAGTTCCCCGGGCTTCCAGCAGGGCTTTTCTGGTATCCTCGACGGCGTAGTCGCCTTTATAGTCGTCGTAATCTTCGGGTTTACCGTCGGTGATGGTCACCAACAGCCTGGTGCGGGCTTCATACTGCGCAAGCTTATCCGACGCATAGCGCAGGGCCGGTCCCATCCTGGTGTATTCGCGCGGCAGAATCGAGTTTATGCGTTGATGGATCCTCCGGCCGTAGGGCTCTTCAATATCCTTAACCCTGTAGACGTCACAGCGGGAACGGCGCATGCCTGAAAAACCGAGGATACCATAAGGGTCGCCGGCCACATCCATGACTTCGCAGAGCAGCACCAGCGCCTCCTTGATAACTGTTCCCACCCAGCCCTCGGTGGAATTGGACATGTCGACAAGGAAAATGGTGGCGATGTCTCGCTCGTTGCGCTGCAGCCTGACAAACAGCTTGCTTGATGGGCTGATGCCTGCGCGCTGATCTCCCCTGGCCTCGACTATGGCGTCCAGGTCGATATCGTCACCCTCACGCTGCCGCCTGACGAAATGTTCGTTGGTCTTCATGAACTCAAACTGGCGGCGCAGCTTGAGCAAGATTCCCCTGTGTTTTTCAAGAGTCGTGTCGACGAACGTGGAGTGCAGAAGGGGCATTTCTCTCTCCATGATCCGGCACCAGTTTTTGCGGTAGCCGTTGCGCCGGAAATCCCATTCATCCAGGAGAATGCCTTCCTGGCCGCCGAGTTCCTCCCCCTGACCATCGGCGGACGCTTGCCGTCGAGTCAGCCCAGCCCCCGATACTCCCGCTGCGGCGGAAAAATAGCTGGGCGGAATATGGCCCAGATCCTCCCTGATCTGGTTGATTAACTGCACCAGTTCTTCCGGCAGATCGACTTCGGGATTGTCCAGAATCTGCTGCGCTTGCGGTGCTGAATAGTCAGCTTTGGTCTCGGTGATCACCGCCATGGCCTGATCTGCTTCATCCTGCCTCGCTGCACCACCGGGCTGAGGAGATGAAGTCCCGTTCTTATCCCTGAGCGCCTGCAGGTGCAGGATGAATGTTTCTTTCATGACCGCGCGTTTTCTTTCGATTTCAGCAGATGCCTTGGTGAAATCATGTCGGCCGAGCAGTTCAAGGAGCGGAGGCCGCTCGTATGATTTTTCAGCAGCCGCTAAAATATTGTAAAGCTCGTGCAGTTTTGTGATCGAATCGGCCCTGGCAGTGGACAAAAGGTTTTGCAAGGCCTGGTCTTGAGATATCCAAGGGGGGAATTTCTGGTCAAAGAGGATGCTGTATCCCAGCTCGGCGAGCTGCGCTTCAGAGCTGTCATGATCCGCTGCAGGAAGCGCCCCCTCCAGATCGACTTTCAGCTTGCCGACCTCATGGGCCAGGCCGGGCAGATCCGCTCGCAACCAGCGCATCACCCGGCCCGTCTCGAGCAGGAAAAAAATGTCAGCGGCCAGTTCAGGGTGGGCAAACCCGGCCAGGAAATCAGCCATCTGGCTCTTTACATCCGAAACTTCAGTTCCGGGATTTATTAGCTGATTACCTCGCACCTCACTTTCTGGAGGGATTTTGAAGGTGCCGAGCAGATCGAATCCCCAGTGCAGGGTCAACAGGAACTTGTAGAGTAATTGATTCTTCTGGTAGCTGTTGAGCAGAGAGATCGAGACCGGCACAAAATAAGTTGTGGTATTCGTATGGGGAGACGCATCCAGGTCGATATCAAAGTCTTCTCCGGAGACCCCCCTGAGATAGAAGAGCAAGCGTTTACGCACATCCTCGAAACGCACCAGGTTTCTTTTTCTCAGGGGAGTGAGAAATACCTGACCGGCATCAACGATCACTCCCCTGGCGCTGGCCAGTCCCTGCTGTTCGTAGCGGCGCAGTATGGCCCGGACCCACTTGGGAACGAGATCGGCAGGGATAGTTTCAATCACGCGGCTGCCGTCTTCGAGAAAAGACAGACACAGGCTGTTGCTTACCGGCCAGATCACCGGTATCTGTGACATGAGCAGCTCTCTTGCGGAGGCAGGCAATTCAGCAATTTCATCGACGATACCATCGACTTCCCACTCGTTGGGAAGTGCGGGAGAGACAAGCTCATAGAATCGATTTTTCAGGGCCTCTTTGTTCATCGTCGGAATCGATGGCGGTCTAAAACTATTCAACAGACGCTCTCAGAGGAAGCATACGGTCAGTTCGACTAGAATACCGCATCAACCATTTCAACCAGGGAACCAAGCAGATCGGGATCATCGGTCAAACTCTCGACCACCCCGACCATGCAGGCGATGCGAGCACCGATGCCCGAATTGATCAGCAAACCTGCGTTGATAAGCAGTCGTGTCGAGGCGCCTTCGGGTAAACCGGATTCACGCAGTCCCCTGCTCATGGTGCCCAACCGAACCAGTCGTCTGGCCAGCTCCATGTCTATCCCCGCCTCTGCCGCCACGATTTTCGTTTCCAGATCTTGCTCAGGGTAGGCAAAGGAGAGTGATACAAAGCGCTGCCGGGTCGATGTTTTGAGATCTTTCAGGACGCTTTGATAACCGGGATTATAGGAGACGCCGAGCATGAACTGTTCAGGGGCCATGAGCAGCTGGCCCAGCTTGTCGATCGGCAGTTCCCGGCGATCGTCGGCAAGGGGATGAATCACCACCGTGGTATCTTTTCTGGCCTCCACAATCTCGTCGAGATAACAGATTCCTCCAGCGCGCACGGCGCGGGTCAGAGGACCGTCAACCCAGATTGTCTCATCACCTTTGACAAGATACCTGCCCACCAGATCAGAGGTGGATAGATCATCATGACAGGAGACGGTGATCAGCGGACGACCCAGCTTCCAGGCCAGGTACTGCATGAAACGGGTCTTGCCGCAGCCGGTCGGGCCTTTCAACAGCAAGGGCAATTTTCGTTCATAGGTTGCCACTGCTATTTCTATTTCATCGCCGACCGGCAGATAAAATGGTTCTTCGGTAATCAGGTGATCTTCAAGTGAGGACTGCATGAGCGTCATGAAATATCCTTTTTCCATCTAATTAAGGTTTTCGTTAACCATAAGTGCGTCTTCCGCAAGACGCAAGAACCTTACCCAGGTGAGAGTAAAGTAGGGGCGCTGATTGCACCGTATTGATTACCGACCGAATGCACCTGGTGCTTCAGTCGCTTATCCGGCATTTGTCTCCTCACTGTCCCACTTCATGATTGAGAAAAAAATATTTGCAGGACCAAAACTAAACGCTGGGTGTGGTCACTGCATGAATCTCTTGTCTTCATAGAGGCACTATGATTATTGTACTATCCACACTGGCAGACTGGACATCCTGCAGCCACGGAAGTCCGGGTTATTACCAGCAACTTGACGAGACAGAATCAGACATGAAAGCACCTACCTTCGATTTAACTGCGCATATCAGATCCGTACCCGGTTGGCCCGAACCGCACGTGGTGTTCAGGGATATCTGTTCACTCCTGGAGGACAGAAAGGTATTCAAACAGGTCATCGACCTTTTTGTGGAGCGCTACCGTGAAATCAAGATCGATGCCGTCGTCGGCATCGACGCCCGAGGCTTCATTATCGGCTCCCCCATTGCATATCTGCTCGATGTCGGTTTCATTCCCATACGGAAAAAAGGGAAACTGCCGGGAGATACCATCTCCGAGGCCTACGAACTCGAATATGGTCAGGCGGAGGTCGAGGTGCAGACGGCATGGCTCAGAGAAGGTCACCATATCGTGCTGGTTGACGACCTCATCGCCACCGGCGGCACCATGGTCGCGGCCTTGAACCTGCTGCAGCGAATCGGTGTCGATATACTGGAAAGCAGCGCCATAATCGATTTACCGGATCTGGGCGGCAGTAAGAAAATCGCTGACATGGGGGTCAATGTGCACACCTTCTGCGAATTCGACGGGCATTGACGGCAGTTCCTGACAATCAGTTAAACGTCCAGGATGTCTGGCTGGTCTTACAACTCGCGATAAAAAGGTACCCCGAGATCTGCTGGAGCAGCCGATTTTCGATGCCTTGAAGAAGCAGAAACCAGCACCAGCACGCCAATGGTCAGCAGATAGGGCAACATTTTCAGGATATAGGATGGAATCAGATCCATCGAAGTGGCCTGGAAGAAGAATTGCAGAGCCGTCAGTCCGCCAAAAAGCAGCGCCCCCAAAAACGCGAGCAGAGGATTCCAGGTACAGAATATGATCATGGCAATGGCGATCCACCCCTGTCCCCCCGTCATGGTTTCCTTCCAGCCGGGAGTATAGGAAAGGGAAAGGTAGGTGCCGGCAAGCCCGGCGAAAAGACCACCGACAAAGACGCAGAGCGCACGCGTTAATTCCACGTTGACCCCTGCGACATCGGCTGATCGTGCATCCTCGCCAACCGCCCGCAGCACCAGTCCGGTGCGCGTTCTGAACAGGACAAACCAGACCAGCGGGACCAGCAGATACGCTGCATAGGCAAACGGACTCTGGTTGAAAAACACCTGGCCAACTACCGGAATATCAGAGAGAAGAGGGATCGGCAGTTGACTAATACGTACTCCCGTCTGCCCGATAAGCGGCCTGCCCAGGAAATTGGCCAGACCGGTTCCAAGTATGGTCAGCGCCAATCCGCTCAACACCTGGTTGGACCGCAGCGCAATGGTGAAAAATGCATGCACCAGCGACAGCAATCCGCCGGCCAGGGTGCCGGCTGCCACGGCAATCATCGGGGACTGAGTGAAATGGCCGGCGGCAAATCCGGCCAGGGCCCCGACCAGCATCATCCCTTCGATGCCCAGGTTAAGCACACCGCTCCGCTCGGTGATAATGCCGCCGACCGTAGCCAGCAGAACCGCCACGGAGGATTTGATCGAAATCTGGGTGATAAAGATCAGGTCTTCGATCATGATGCCACCTTGGAGCGGCCGGAAATGGTCACGGTATATCCTCCCAGCGCCTGGCCGGCAAAAAGACCGAACAGCAGCGCCCCTTCCAGAATCAGACTAATGCTGGAGGGCAGCCCGAGGACCGATTGGAGCTGCTCACCTCCCACAAACAGGGCGCCCAGCAGTATCGCGGTAAAAGGCACCGCCAGAGGGTTAAGTCCGGCCAGCCAGGCGACGATAATACCGTCATATCCGTAGCCGACGGCAAGGCCGGTTTGCAAACGGTAGTGAATACCGCAAACTTCAACCATCCCGGCCATTCCCGCAAATGCCCCGGAAAGCGCCATAACCGTCAGGATCTTGCCGTTCACATTGAATCCCGCATAGCGGGCTGCCCGCTGCTCCTTGCCGATAACCAGGACCTGGTAGCCCCAGATAGATTTTTTCAGCAGATAATAGAGAAACACCGCACAGAGCAGAGCCAGAGGAAAACCGAGGCTGATCCTGGTCCCGGCAAAACGCACAAGGTGCGCTGCCTCAGGGATCTGCGCGGTACCTGGAAAACCGAACCCGGCGGGATCTCTCCATGGACCATAAAAAAGATGCTCCATATAGATGATGGCAACATAATTGAGCAGCAGGGTCGTAAGGATCTCGTTAACCTTGAGTTTTGCCTTGAGCAGTGCTGGAATGAGCGACCAGACCAGGCCGCCCAGCGCCGACGCGGCCAGCACCAGGGGGATAACAAGCCAGGCATCCATACCAGGAAAAAGAAAAAGGGCGGTTCCGGCTGCACAGATCCCCCCCCAGACCAACTGCCCCTCGGCTCCGATATTCCAGAGCATCATTGTGGCTGCCGTGGCCACGGCAAGTCCGGTGAAAATCAGCGGTGTAGCTTTAACCAGGACTTCTGAAAAGGCGTCAACCGAACTGAACACCCCCTTGCCCATGGCCATATACGCGGTCAATGGGTGGACGCCAAGGCCGGCGAAGATCAGACAGCCAACCATAAAGGCCATAACCACCGCAAAGGATGCGGCGACCGCTCCCTGGCAGCGGAGTGGCTCTTTGCGTTTCTCCACTCTGATCATGACTGGACCCCGGCCATTAACAGGCCAACCCGGTCAACCTGGTCACTGTCGTGGGCGTCGATGACTTCCAGGAGCCGACCGTTGAAAATAACGCCTATACGGTCGGAGAGCGACAGGACTTCCTTGAGATCACCCGTGACAAGCAGCACGCCGGCCTTCTCGCGGCATTCGAGCAATGCCTGCCAGATATCTTCCGTTGCCGAAATGTCCAGCCCTTGAGTCGGCTGTTCGGCAATAAACAGTTTTGCATTTCTGCTCAGTTCTCTGGCCAGGATGACTTTCTGGAGATTTCCGCCGGACAGCGTCCCGGCCCTGTATTCACCTGACTCCACCACTATGTTATGCTCCCTGATGGCCCGTGCTCCAT
>JARFQM010000416.1 GCA_029287755.1 Desulfofustis sp.
CCAGAGACTCTATACGGCCGACAAGCGTCAGGTGAGTCTGATCGTCGGACGCTACCCCGGTCCGAACGATCTTTATGCAAGTATCCGGGGAGCGGAACATCCGCTGAGCGCACTGCTGCCGCAGGGACCTACCGTCGAGGAAGCCGGTACCCGACTCGACGATGCCTGGGCGCGTCTGCGGAGCTGGTTTTTCAACAATGGTACGCTGCTGGCCGAAGAACTTTCAAGCGCCGCCGACAAAGGTTATTTGAAGAAAGAGGCGGCTGACAACCACCGTGAATGGCTGGCTCAGATCCAGTCAAGCTTCGAGGCTGAGCGCGCCCCTGATCCGCTGGTGGTGAGCAGGCTTCTGGAGGAGAACCTGATTGGCCTCATACATGGAACAAGAGTCAGGGGAGATGAAAAAAAGCGGGCGCTGGTGGCCGGCTGGACCCTGCCCGGAGAAGCAGCCGCATGCTACCTGGAGGCCGCAGAGACCCTGCTGCTGGCTGTCCGCCTGGAGTTAGCCGCCCAGCTGCGCAGCGAACTTGCCAGGCGCCTTCACATTCAGGGACTGGTGAGTTTTGATGAACTGATCATTGCTCTATTCCGGGCGATCAGATCGGCGAACGGCACAACACTGATCCGTCAGGTCGGCTCCAGATACCGGGTCGCGCTGATCGATGAGTTTCAGGATACCGATTCGGCTCAGTGGGAGATCTTTTCGCGCCTATTCGGCCAGGGCAGTCATTATCTCTACCTGATTGGCGATCCCAAGCAGGCTATTTATCGCTTTCGCGGGGCCGATATCCACTCCTATCTTCAGGCCCGTACGCTGGTTGACCGGACATTGACCCTGGACTGCAATTACCGCTCACATCCGGGGCTGGTGAGGGCGGTGAACCGTCTTTTGCAGGGCAGCGAAATCGGCGGAACTGCCTATCTGCCGGTCCGCTCACCTGATACAATATCTCCCAGCCGTCTGGCCAAAACGGAACGTGAGCAGCCGGGGCTCATCTATTGTCAGCTCGACGCCACACCTGAAAACAAAGGCTGGTCCGTGAAGGAGGCGGAAAAACAGATACGCGCCTGGGTGGTTAACGAAGTGGTGCGCTTGGTGGAGTCCTCCGCTGCTCTTACTATCGTGCACCAAGATGAGGCGGGCAACGAGCATCACAGGCCGGTCAAACCGTGCGACATCGGTGTCCTGGTAAGGACGAACCGACAGGCGGAGGATTTTTTTCAAGAATTCAGCAGACGGGGTATTCCCGCACTTCTGTCGAGCCGCAAAGACGTCTTCCAGACCCGGGAAGCCGCTGATCTTCTTCTCGTTTTAAGGGGTGTGTCCACCCCCTCGGACAGCGGCCTGTTGCGGACCGTGCTAGGCCTTGACTGGTTTGGTTTGAGCGGCGCCAGCTATTTTCAGGTCTGCAGCGACGAAGAGCGTTTCAATGAGGTGCGGGAACGATTCCATGGCTATCACCGTCAGTGGAACGAATCCGGGTTGCTGGTCATGATGAACGATCTGCTGGAAGGCGAAGGCGTTTTTCTTCACCTCAGTCGAAGACCCCAGGCTGAGCGCCGAATCACCAATATCCAGCATCTGGTGGAGCTGGTGCAGCAGCAGCAAAGCCAGCGCCGCCTCAGTCTCTCCCAGATACTGATCTGGCTCCAGGAACGACTGGCGGATACAGCCGCCGTCCAGGAAGCGGAACTGCGGCTTGAAAGCGATCGCGATGCGGTCAATGTGGTCACCATGCACAGCGCCAAAGGACTGGAATATGAGATCGTCTTCTGTCCCTATCTCTTCCGCTCCACGGTTTTGGCGACGCCAACGGGGACGGTCCATTGCACCGTTCCCGAACAAGGAAGAATCTGCGATCTCGGCTCCGACCGATACGAACAGCATGCCCAGTTATCCTGCCAGGAAGAGATCGAGGAGGAGAGACGTCTCGCCTACGTGGCAGTGACCCGGGCCCGGCTGCGCTCCTATCTCATCTGGGCTGAGCTGAAAAAGAGGGGGACAATCCCTTCCTCGTTTGAGTCGCCGCTCGGCCGGCTGCTCTTTCCTGCCGGCGAGTGTGCTTTTACCCAGCAGAAAGAGCAGCTGATGGAACTTGGTTCGGCTGACCATTGCCTGTATCGCGTGATCGAAGCGGATCAGCCGCCAATGCTCTATGAGGTTCAAGCCTCTACGGCGGATTTCCTGGAGGCCAGGAAGTATTCACCTGAGCGCCTGCAGACGAACAGAATTCGCACCAGTTTCTCAGGCCTGACCCTGCTGGCCAGGAGTCACGGCGATGAGTATCACAAGGCGGGCGACGAGGGCGGCGGTGCGACGCCCCCCGGGGATGCGCTCCTGCCGGGAGGGGTGCGTTTCGGGAATATGATCCACGATGCCCTCGAGATGTTCAGTTTCAAAGATCTGGACAACGGTCTGGTCAGCACAGAGCAACTTGAGATGCTGATTCGCAGGTACCGTTACGAGATCGATCCCGAGCTGGTGCGCACGCTCCTCACCCGTACGGTGTCCACCCCGCTGCAGCGTGCCGCTGTCAACCGGGATAGTTTCACCCTGGCCATGGTCGGCAGCCAGCAGATGGTCAAGGAGATGGAGTTTACCCTTCATCTCGATCCGGTCAGCACCACGGAAATAAATCGAATTCTGGCCGACGAGCCCGCCGTTTCGGTGCTGGGTCGCCGAGCCCTTGAGGGGTATTTAAGCGGCTTTGTTGATCTTATTTTCAATTATCGGGACCGTTACTATATCGTCGATTACAAGACCAACAACCTGGGCCCGGAGCAGGCCTATCAGCCAGAGGGACTGGTCGAGGCGATGCGGGCGCACAACTACGGGCTGCAGTACTGGCTCTATTCCCTGGTGGTCCATCGCTTTCTGCAAAACTGGCATGAAGACTATCATTACGACAACCATTTCGGTGGGGTCATGTATCTGTTCGTCCGGGGCATGCATCCGGAAAAGCCTGGAAGCGGAGTATTTTTCGATCGGCCGCAGGAGCATACCCTGATGGAACTCGACCGTCATTTCGGCTTCGGCGGGGGAGGGAGTCATGGTTGACAGGACCCAAGAGTCCGCGCCGCCCCCCATCAGCCGCTTCATGGCCGCCGCTCTGGGAAAGCATGCGGGACTCGACCATGAGGAAACCCCGCTCTTTCAGCAGCTCGTGGAGGAGCTGACCGCGGCCCTTCTCCAGGGCCACATTTGCATTGCAGTGAACGAGGAACAGCGCCACCTACTGAGCCGAAGCCGCGTGGTTGCTGAAAACCGCCGCGCTCCTCTGGTACTGTCGGGCGGGCGCCTCTATTTCGGGCGCTACTTCGGCTACGAATCGGAACTTGCAGAGTCTCTGAAAACTCTGGCGACGGCGGCAGGGCCATCACCAGAGGCGTTGACCACAGTTACGGGCCGGATCTCCAAGGCCAAGGCCGATGCCCAGCAGCAGCGAGCCGTCACCATCGCCTTGAACAACCGCTTCTGCATAATCAGCGGCGGTCCGGGCACCGGTAAAACGACACTGATCGTCGCCATCATTGCCGATCTGCTTGTCCGCCACGGCCCGGATCTGCGCATAGCCCTGGCGGCGCCCACCGGCAAGGCGGCGCTGCGCATGCAGGAGTCGATCAGGATGCAGCTCGGTGAGACGCAGCTGGAGCCATCTGTGGCGGCCCGGTTCCCGGCCCAGTCCATGACCCTGCATCGGCTTCTCGAACTGGGCCGGCGGGCTGGCTGGAGCGGCAGCCGCAGCTCTGAACCTCTCGACTATGACGTGGTGGTCGTCGATGAGGCCTCCATGGTCGATCTGGCCATGATGTGGCGACTGGTTCGAGCACTGAAAAAGAACGCCAGGCTTGTACTGCTGGGTGACCGGAATCAACTCGCCTCGGTTGAATCAGGCGCCGTTCTGGCCGATTGCATTGACAGTTTGCCGGATAACGTGGCCGAACTTACCAAGAGCTACCGTTTCAACGAAGCCATCGCCCACCTAGCCGATACGGTAAAATCCGGCGCTGCGGACGAGGCCTGGTCCTTCAGTTCCAGCTCAGGCGGGCCTGCGGTATCAATCGCTTCCCCCGATTGGCTCGACAGGTGTACCGCCGGTTACCGCGAATTTGTGGAGCTGGCGGCGAAGACAAACGATCCAACTCACTTTGGAGCGGTGTTCGAACAGTTTACTCAGTTCCGTATATTGTGCGCCTTGCGACAAGGACCGCATGGAAGCGAGGAAATTAACCGCCGGATCGAGCGCACCCTGGTCGGGATACGGCCCACCGTGGATGGCGAGCACTGGTATCCGGGCAAACCGGTACTGATCACCAGAAACGACTACAGCCTGGGGCTCTACAACGGCGACATCGGCATCTGTCTGCCGGATTCTGAAGGCGGCGCCTTGCGGCTCTGGTTCGAGGCGGCCGATGGGACATTGAAAAAGTATCTGCCGGCTCAGATTCCCCTTTATGATCCGGCCTGGGCGCTGACGATCCATAAATCCCAGGGATCTGAATTCCAGCACGTGCTGGTTGTGCTGCCGGAACGCGACAACCGGGTATTGTGCAGGGAACTGCTCTATACGGCAGTCACCAGGGCGCGGCAAAAGGTGGTCGTGGTGGCGAGAGAGGATATATTTAAAACGGCGGTAAAGAGAAAAACCGTGCGTTCCAGCGGCCTGGCCGAGCGCTTGACCTGATGGTGCTCAGCCGCTGCCGTTTTCCGTCCAGAGCCAGGCCTCTTCGATCTGCTTTCTGAACAACCTGATCATATTGTTCCTGACCGTCTGGTGGTTGAGAAAATAGATTTCCTGGGGAAACAGCAGGTCGGCCACGCCTGAGTCGAATATTCTCTTAACTTCATATTCGTCGTGGGCAACATCGCGCTGATACATGTAGTTCACCCAGGACCGGTTGGTGTGAATGATGAATTCGACCCGCATCCCGCCAAGCCTGGCGAAAAACTTCAGCATTGGCGTTTTGGCACTGGATCCCTGGGAGCTGCCCTTGTGGATTCCGCCGGTCAGGGTGTCGGAAATATCCTCGAGAATCATGAAGGAATCGGCTTTGCTGGCACTCTGGGTCAGGTGGTTCTGAAAAATTTTCACATCCGCCTCGGAGTTGAGTACGGCCATCAGTCCCAACTCGTCATCCACCGCCACGGCAGGGTTCTTTTCATTTTTACGCAGAAGCTTGAGTACCTTAGCCTCGGGCGGCTTCTTTCTGATCGACACGTAAATCGGCAATTCCCGGTTGCCGGCCCGAAACCGGCGGCGCTTCAGCAGGGTAAGCTTCATGCCCTGGCCGATGGCAACGGCGGGGGCCTCTTCCTTCTTGATGACCTGCACCTCGGAGCAGCTGAAGTCGACGTCGTTGTGGTGGGAGAGGAGATAGACGATGTCATGTTCACCGATTTTCTGGGTGGTGCTCCACACGTATTCGTTCAAAAAGACCAGGAACTGGGCGAACTTTTCTTCTATCCGGGTTTCCCGCTCACGCTGGTCGATGCTGCCTGCCAGACTCATCAGCGAAAGCTTGCGGTGGGCTTCGAAGCGGGCTTTCTTGTGATAGCGGTCATCAAAGATCATGAGCAGCAGAACCACCGGGTCGGTGGCGATTTCCACCTCATTGGTGATGGCGACGTGGGAGGCATAGGGAGCGAACAATTTGTTCTGCAGCGATTTGATTACAGAATCGGCGGTGCGGGCGTACTCATTGACCTTGAAGATGATCTCCTGTTCGGTGCCGCTGATGCCAAACATGTTGCCGAGCAGCGCACAGGCCCGGCGGCTGCAGTGCTGCCGGGCCTCGCCGTTGGCCAGAAGAAGGCTGATTTCCTTGAAGCTGCCGATGTTGAGGAACTCAAATATCTGGCGTCTCAAGGCCCGGTATTTGGTGACGTCGAGCTCGCTGAGCTTGAGATTGGTCACCCAGGCGCGGCTTTGAGAACTGAAACACCGGTCCAGCTCGACCCGGTCAGGAGTGGCGAGCGGACCCTTCTGCTTGAGCGAGGTGAATACCGATTTTTCGTTGAGAACTGACATCGCCAATTGAGTGCACAAATTTCTGATCGAACAGTTATACAGTAAGCGGCATCATAGTGCACGCAAAGGATGCATCAGGCAGCAAAGCGCTTGAGATTTATCCGCTCTTCTGCTATTGACAAGCAGACGTGGAAAACAACTCAATCAATCTGGCGACGGTCAGGCTATGGCTGTCAAAGATGGATTGTCAATCTGAGGAGTAACGAGCAATGTTTCGCAATTTCGCCATTGTACCACGCATTATTTTCGGTCGGGGATGCTTTAATCAACTGGATGGTATTCTACAGGAAAAAAGAACAGCCGGCGGATTCGTGGTCTTCATCCTCGATGACGTCTTCAAGGGACAGCCCCTGGAGGGGCGAATACCGCTGCAGGGTAATGACCGGCTCATCCATGTCAATGTGGACAACGAGCCTAAAACCAGCTATATCGACGCCCTGGTCGAGCAGGTGCAAAGCTTTTCGGGGAAGAGTCCGGATGGTGTTATCGGCATCGGCGGGGGCTCCACCCTTGATATTGCCAAAGCGGTATCGCTGCTGCTGACCAACCCGGGTTCAGCGGCCGACTACCAGGGGTGGGACCTGATTGAAATTCCCGGAGTCTACAAGGTCGGTATCCCGACGCTGTCGGGCACTGGTGCCGAGATTTCCAGAACGACGATATTAACCGGTCCCGAGAAAAAACTGGGTATAAACTCCGACTACACCCTCTATGATCAAATCATGCTCGATCCCGAACTGGTCACTGGAGTTCCCAAGGACCAGTGGTTTTACACCGGCATGGACTGCTACATTCACGACGTAGAGTCACTGGCCGGCACCTTTATCAATGAATTCAGCCGGGCTTACGGAGAAAAATCGCTGGAGATGTGCCGGCAGGTTTTTCTGGAGGATCATGACGATGCGGCCGATAAACTGATGATGGCCTCCTATTTCGGCGGCATGTCCATCGCCTATTCACAGGTCGGCGCCTGTCATGCCCTCTCCTACGGACTGTCCTTCGTGCTCGACGTGCATCACGGTATCGGCTGCTGCATCGCTTTCGATCAACTGGAGGAATTCTATCCCGAGGGAGTCGCTGAGTTCAAAAAGATGATGAAACGCCATCAGATCAGCCTGCCCAGAAATATCACCGCGGCGCTCGGCGAGGCCGAAATGGAGAGGATGATCGGCGTCGCCCTGGCCCTGGAACCGCTCTGGGAAAACTGTCTCGGCAGCAACTGGCGGGAGCTGATGACGCCCGGTCGGGTCCGCGGACTTTACGAGCGGATGTAGGGAATGAAAACGGTCGGCCTCATCGGGGGAATGAGCTGGGAGTCCACGGCGACATATTACCGATTGATCAACCAGGGGGTCCGTAATCGCTGCGGCGGGCTGCATTCAGCCAAGATGCTGCTCTACAGCGTTGACTTCGCCGAAATCGAAGAGCTCCAGTCGAGCGGGCGCTGGCAGGAAGCCGGTCTGCTGCTCGCCGAAGCCGCCGCCGGGCTCGAAAGAGGTGGGGCCGAACTGCTGCTGATCTGCACCAATACCATGCACAAGGTGGCCGAACAGGTGTCCGCCGCGGTCACCATCCCCCTGCTCCATATCGCTGAAGCGACCGGAGAAAGGGTCGCCGCCGACAACATTGAAAGGGTCGGTTTGCTGGGTACGCGGTTCACCATGGAAGAAAATTTCTACCGCGGGGTTCTCGAGACCCGTTTCGGCCTTCGGGTGGTGGTCCCTCCCGCACAAGACCGGCGGCTAGTCGATGAGGTGATCTTTGCTGAACTCTGTCGAGGGGTGATCGCCGAGGGGTCAAAAAAGCAGTACCTGCGTATCGCCGACTCCCTGGCCGCCCAGGGGTGTGAGGCAATAATTCTTGGCTGCACAGAGATAGCGCTGCTCATAGGGCCTGCAGACACTGAGCTTAAGTTCTATGATACCACCGAGATTCATGCTCAGCAGGCGGTGACGATGATGCTTGAACTCTAGCCGCGCTGTTTTATAGTTTAGCTGTTGTCTGCACTACTGCAACTTTTCGCATTAAGTCAGGGAGAGAATTATGATGCTGAAATCTTTTCGACGTAAAATCTTGATCGCTCTGGGCGGTTTTCTGCTTCTTGTCCCCGCGCTGCTGACAGCGGCCGGCGATATCACCGGTTGGGAGGCAGATTCCGAATATAACGAACTCTACGACCCGAAAGAACGCGATTCGATCAAGGGAGACATCGTCAAGTTCATCACCGTAACACCGATGGAGGGCATGGCGCCCGGTACCGCCTTTATCCTGGATGAAGGCGGCGGCGACCAGGTGATCGTGCACGTCTGTCCCGAATCCTTCGCCTCGAGCCGAGAGACAGGCCTGCGCCGTGGTGACTGGGTCAAGGTGAAGGGCGTGTGGGCCGATATCGGCGATGAATCGGTGTTTCTGGCGGCCAAGATCCGCAAGGACAACGAATACGCTTTCAAAGTGCGACTCACCAGCGACGGCACTCCTTTCTGGACCATGACGCCCGAGCTGCTTGCCCAGGAAAAAGCCGCAGTGGAATAATAGTGTGCCGCCCGCCCCGGGCAGCACACTCGTTTCACTCTGCCCGAGCGCTGAGCGTTAAGCCCTGAACACCTTGGGTTCGTAGTTCAGGGTAGCGAAGTAGTCCGCGTTGGTCTCGGCCCGCCTGATCAGCTCGACGCTGCCGTCCTCTCTCAACAGCAGTTCCTGGGGACGCAACTTGCCGTTGTAGTTGAACCCCATCGCCTGGCCGTGGGCGCCGGTATCGTGAATTATCAGCACATCATTGTCCTCTATCACTGGCAGTTGCCGCTGGATGGCGAATTTGTCGTTGTTTTCGCACAAAGAGCCGACCACATCGACCGTTTCCACGCCGTTGCTGTCGTTCTTACCCAGTACCTCGATATGATGGTAGGCGCCATAGAGGGCGGGGCGCATCAGCGCCGACATGCAGGCGTCAACCCCGATATAGGTGCGGTAGATATCCTTGCGATTGATGGCCGAGACTGCCAGCGCACCGTGCGGACCGGTGATGTAGCGGCCGCTTTCCATGGTCAGGGCGGGCATATAGCCGTGCTTCTGAGCAAATTCTCTGAACAATGAAGTAATCTCATCCGCCATGGCTGCGAGGTTCAGCGGCTCCTCATCCGGCCTGTAGGGGATACCGAGGCCGCCGCCGATGTTGATAAAATCGAAAGTTATCGAGAGATCGTTGTGCAGCAGTTCGGCCATTTCGAGAAGCATCTCGGCGGTGGCGACCATATAGGTGTAGTCCAATTCGTTGGAAGCCAGCATGGTGTGCAACCCGAACTTCTTAGCTCCCCGTGCCCGGGCTTTGGCATAGGCGTCGACAATCTGATTTTTGGCCACACCATATTTGGCCTCGAGCGGGGTTCCAATGATGTGGTTGCCGTCCCGTTCGGCCCCAGGGTTATATCTGAAGCAGATCGTTTCCGGCATGGCCGCCACCTTGTCGATCAGATTTATGTCGTCAAGGTTCAGAATCGAGCCTCCGTCGGCCCAGGCGACAGCGAATTCTTCAGCACTAGTGTTGTTCGAAGTAAACATCAAATCCTCTGGCCCGGCGCCAACCTGCCTGCTGAGGATCAGTTCGGTTATGGAACTGCAGTCGAAACCGAAATCGAGCTCCGTCATAATCTTCAGGATTGCCGGGTTGGGCAGTGCCTTGACAGCATAATATTCTTTGAAGCTGCGCATCCCGGAAAAGGCTTTGTTCAACTCATTGCCGGTTTTTCTTATGCCGGCTTCATCATAGATGTGAAATGGGGTCCCGAAATTGTCTTTCAAATCGGGCAGCAGTGGATAGAGACGTGCTTTAAAAGAATCTGAGAGGGGCATGGGAACTCCTTGTGATCAGTCAAGAGGGATTTGAGCTGTTTCTTTATGGGTTGCAAGAACCACGAAAGTTTTGCTGTCTCTGAAGCCGGTGATGGAGGCCGCCAATTCCTGCAGCAGTCCATTGAGTTGATCGGTGCCGGAAGTCCTGGTCTTGACCAGGAAACAATCCTCACCGGTGATGAAATGGACCTCCAAAATTTCCGGCCTGGCGCTGAGGAAGTCGGCTGCCTGCTGACGCTTGGCTTCAGGCCTCAGGCGCAGCTGGATGAATGAAACCAGCGCATAGCCGAACCGTTCGGGGTTTAGGCGCACCTCGTACCCGTCTATGATCCCCTGTTTCTCCATCTTCCTTATCCGCTCCAGGACGGCGGAGGGTGCCAGATTGATCAGGCGGGAAATTTCAACATTGGGGATACGGGCTTTTTTCTGCAGTATCCGCAATATCTTTAAATTGGTTTGGTCCATTACGAGCCTATGTTGTTCTTTTAAAAGTTTAATGGACAGAATAATATTCTCTTATATTATTTTTGTCAAGAATTAGTGACTAAAAAATTGCGATATGGGATAATAGGAAAGGGAGCGAACCCACCCCCTCCATCCGGTGTGTCCCTGGACAGATGACGATAAGTAGTGAACAGCGTGGGGGCAAAAAAAAGCAGCCTTTTAAGATGGGCATCGAGGCAACGATGCCCATCTCTGGCTGAGTGGGAGCGTCCTCTAGATGATGGTGGCTGAAGCCACTGAATCTTGCTATTTCTTTTTGGCCGGCATGGCGTCGGTAATCGACCCGTCAACTATTTCAGCGGCGAAGGCAAAGGTTTCTGCCAGGGTCGGATGGGCGTGGATGGTCTTGGCAATGTCCTCGGCGTCGGCGCCCATTTCCAGGGCCAGAACCGCCTCATGAATCAGTTCCCCGGCGTTGGCTCCGCAGATTCCGGCCCCGGCGATTCGCCCCGTGCGCTTGTCAAACAGCACTTTACTGGCCCCGCTCGCCGTCCCCGAAGTCAGCGCCCGGCCGCTTGCCCCCCAGGCGAATTTGCCTTTTTCCAACTCTATTCCCGAGGCTTTGGCTTCTTTTTCGGTGATTCCCATCCAGGCAACCTCTGGGTAGGTATAGGCGACGGAAGGTATGGTAAGCGGGGTGAAGGCCGACTTGTGCCCGGCAATCACTTCTGCTGCCACTTTCGCCTGATGCGTGGCTTTGTGGGCCAGCATGGGCTCCCCGACCACGTCGCCGATGGCAAATATGTGGTCGGCTGAGGTGCGCTGCTGTTCATCGACCGTGATAAAACCTCGCTCATCGACTGCAATGCCCTGGTTTTCAAGGCCCAGGGACTCACTGTTCGGACGACGGCCGACAGCCACCAGTACCGCGTCAAAATCTTCGCTGCCGCTTTCTTTTTTACCCTCAAAGCTAACCTTGATCGTCTTCTTGCTGGCCTCTATTGAGGTTACCGTGGTGTCGGTGTGAATGGTGAACAATTTTTTCAGTTTCAGAAACAGCGGTTGTACCAGATCCTTGTCGGCCGGAGGAATAATCTGACTCTCCATTTCGATGATGGTAATCTGGGATCCCAGGGCATGATATACCTGGGCCATCTCCAGTCCGATAATGCCGCCACCGATGATCAACAGCTTTTTGGGGATCGATTCCAGCGCCAGTGCATCGGTTGAATCCCAGATTCTTTTGTCCTCGGGAGCAAAGGGCAGGGAAAATGGTCGTGATCCGGTGGCGATTATTGCATGCTTAAAAGTGACGGCGGTCTCCTCACCGTCGTTAGTAACCGCCAGAGCGTTCTGGTCGACAAAAGCCCCAGTTCCTTCGAGACGCGTCACCTTTCGGGCGCTGCAAAGTTTGTCAAGGCCGCCGGTAAGCTGTTCTATTATCGACGCTTTCTTGGCCTTTAACCGGTCAAGGTCAACATCGGGCCGGGTAAAGGTGATGCCGAACTCCTCCGCCTCTGCTGCCTCCTCTATCACCGCCGCGGCATGAAGCAGGGTCTTCGACGGAATACAGCCGACGTTGAGGCAGACGCCGCCAAGTCGGTTTCGCGCCTCGACCAGACACACCGCAAGGCCAAGGTCGGCGGCGCGGAAGGCCGCCGTGTAGCCGCCGGGGCCTGCGCCAATCACAACCACATCGTATCGTTTTTCATCACTCATGATAGCTATCCATAAATTAGAGGAGCGCCCGTCGCAGATCCTCTATATTGCTGCCCAGCGATCGGCAGAAGCGGGCTGCTTCGGCGCCGTCGATGACACGGTGGTCATACGACAGCGAAAAGGGCAAGGTCAACCTCGGTTCGAATTCCTGGCCATTCCAGACCGGTTTCATATAACTTCTCGAGAGACCGAGAATAGCCACCTGCGGGGCGTTAACGATGGGCGTGAAACCGGTTCCGCCAATGCCCCCCAGGCTGGATATGGTGAAGGTGGCGCCCTGGAGATCGCCAATTGTAAGTTTACCATCCCGGGCGGCTCCGCTCAGACTGGAAAGTTCAGCGGCAATCTCCTTGATGCCCTTGCGGTCGGTGTCCTTAACCACCGGCACCACCAGACCGTTGGGGGTATCAACGGCGATGCCCACGTGGTAATAGTGCTTGAGGACGATTTTTCCGTTGGCGCTGTCGAGCGAACTGTTAAACAGGGGATACTCCTTCAGGGTGGCCACCACCGCTTTGATGACAAAGACCAGCGGGCTGAATTTCAGATCGTCCTGCTGGGCTTCCTGGTTCATCTGTTTCCTGAACTTTTCAAGCTCGGTGATATCGGCTTCGTCGAAGTGGGTGACGTGGGGAATGGAGATCCAGCTTCGATGCAGATGCGGTCCTGAAATTTTTTGGATTCTCCCCAGCTCCTGCTCTTCGACCGGGCCAAATTTCGAAAAATCCTCGAGCGGTGCCTCGGCCAGGGGTACGCCTCCGGTCGCCGGCGGCCCACCGCCACCGTCCCGTACCCTCTGCTTGACAAAGTTCTGCACGTCCTCCTTGAGGAGTCGTCCCTTGGGGCCGGTGGCGCTGATCAACCCAAGATCGACGCCGAGCTCTCTGGCGTAGCTGCGCACCGAAGGGGAGGCGTGAAAATCGCTCTCCGGCTCTTCCGGCGCCGCGGCTTTCTGCTCCTCTTTTTCAGGGGCCGGCTGCTCTTCAGCCGGTTCTGCCGGCGCCGGTTCCTCGGCTCTGGCCGGCTCCGGAACTGCCTGCGGTTCTTCTGCCGCCGGTGCTGCCTCATCCCCTGACGTCTCCAGCAGAACTATTATGTCATCGTTGCCGACGGTGTCGCCTTCCTGCAGTTTCACCTCGGTGATCGTGCCTGCAAACGGGCTGGGGATATCCATGACCGCCTTTTCACTCTCCAATGCGACCAGCGGATCTTCCACCTCGACCTTGTCGCCGGGCTTTACGTAGACATCGACAACGGTGATTTCCTGTACATCGCCAAAATCGGGTACGGTGATCTGTTCGATTGCCATAGAGCGATCTCCTGTCAGCAAGTGAGGGGATGGGGTGAATCCGGATCGATGCCAAACTTATCGATGGCTTCGGCAACTCTATTTAACGATATTTTTTCCTCGTCGGCCAGCGCTTTCAGGGCGGACACGACAATATGGTAGCGATCGACCCTGAAGAAATGTCTGAGCACCTCCCTGGTATCGCTGCGGCCGTAGCCGTCGGTGCCAAGTACGGTCAGGGGAAGATCTATCTGGCTTCTGATCTGCTCGGCATAGGCGCAGACATTATCGGTACTGATGACCACAGGCCCCCGGGAGTCTTGCAAAAGGGTCTGGACATAGCTCAGTTTCTTTGGCTGATCCGGATGCAGCCTGTTCCATTCGGAGACCAGCATCCCGTTCCGATGGAGTTGATTGATCCCCAGCACGCTCCAGACATTGGCGCCAATGTCATATTCCTCCTTGAGCAATTCGGCTGCGGCGATGACTTCGCGCAGGATCGAACCGCTGCCCATGAGCTGGATATCGGCATCCCCGGACTCCGGACCCGAAAAGAGGTACATACCCCGGTGGATGCCTTCTTCGACTCCTTCGGGCATGGACGGCTGGCTGTAATTCTCGTTGAGAAGCGTAATGTAGTAGAAGACATCTTCACACTGACCATACATCAGATCCAGGCCGTTCTGCACCAGCACTGCCACCTCATAGGCAAAGGTCGGATCATAGGCCCGGCAGGATGGGTAGGCCGAAGCAAACAGCAGACTGTGACCGTCCTGATGCTGCAGTCCTTCACCGTTCAAAGTGGTTCTGCCCGAGGTGGCGCCCATCAGAAAACCTTTGGCCTTGCTGTCCCCGGCCGCCCAGAGCTGGTCGCCGATGCGCTGGAAACCAAAAATTGAGTAGAAGGTGTAGAAGGGGATCATCGGTATGCCGTAGTTGACATGGGCCGTTCCGGCCGCGAGCCAGGAGGAGATCGAGCCGGCCTCGGTGATCCCTTCCTCGAGAATTTGCCCCTTGGGGTCTTCGCGGTACCAGGCGATGGTTTCCGAGTCCTGGGGTTCGTATAGCTGACCGGTGGGCGCATAGATGCCGAGCTGCCTGAACAGTCCTTCCATCCCGAAGGTTCGGGCCTCGTCGGGTATGATAGGAACGATCTGGGTGCCGATATTTTTATCCTTCACCAGGGAGCTCAGCATTCTGACGAAGGCCATGGTGGTTGAAATCTCTCGTTTACCCGATGACTCGAGCAACGCCTTGAAGGCTTCCAGCGGCGGAATCTCCAGCGCGGTCTGCTCCTGGTTCCTGAACGGCACCGGTCCCCCGAGAGCCCGGCGGCGCTCCTGAAGAAACTTCTGTTCCGGACTGCCTTCCGGCGGCTTGATGAAGGGCAGCGCTTCCAGGGCGTCGTCCTCAAGCGGTACATGGAACCGGTCCCTGAAGAATTTGAGGGATTCGACATCCATCTTCTTGACGTTGTGGGCAACCATAACCGACTCACCTGCCTGCCCCATGCCGAAACCTTTGATGGTCTTGATAAGAATCACCGTGGGTTTGCCTTTGAAGCGTGAGGCCTGGGAGAAGGCGGCGTAGACTTTGCGGGGATCATGGCCGCCCCGGGTCATCTGCCAGAGTTCCTGGTCAGAAATGTCCTCTACCAGTGCCAGCAGTTCAGGGTCGTCGCCGAATACTTTCTGGCGCAGATATTCGGGACCCCGGGCCCGGATGGTTTGAAAGTCGCCGTCGACCATCTCGCCGAATTTTTTTATCAGCAGCCCATCTTTATCGCGTGCCAGTATCTTGTCCCACTCGCTGCCCCAGAGCACTTTGATGACGTTCCATCCCGCACCCCTGAACCGGCCTTCAAGCTCCTGAATGATCTTGCCGTTTCCCCGGACTGGTCCGTCGAGACGCTGCAGGTTGCAATTGACCACGAAAATCAGATTGTCGAGCCGCTCCCGGGCGGCAAGGGTAAGTGCGCCCATCGATTCAGGTTCGTCCGATTCGCCGTCACCCATGAAAAACCAGACCTTGCGGTCGCCGGCTTGTTTCAACTCCCGGCTTTCCATGTATTTCATGAACCGGGCCTGGTAAATGGCCATCATTGGACCCAATCCCATGGAGACGGTGGGGAACTCCCAGAAATCGGACATCAGCCACGGGTGGGGGTAGGAGGATAGTCCCCTGCCGTCGACTTCGCGCCGGAATTTGCTGAGCTGCTCCTCGGTCAGCCGGCCTTCGACGAAGGCTCTGGCATAAATTCCCGGTGAGCTGTGTCCCTGGAAAAAAACCATGTCCGGACCATCCGGTGCGTCTGGACCTCTGAAGAACCAGTTGAACCCAACCTCGTAGATGGCCGACACCGAAGTGTAGGTGGCAATATGACCGCCGAGACCGAGTCCGCCTTTATTGGCGCGGGCGACCATCGCCATTGCATTCCAGCGCACATAAGCGGCAACGTTTCTGGCGATAAACGAATCTCCGGGGATCTTCTCCTCCTGCTCCGGCGGAATGGTATTGCAGTAAGGGGTCAGAATACCCGGTGAGGTTGCCACGCCCTGGGTACGGGCCCGGTCGGTCAGGACCCGCAGAAGGAAATCGGCCTTTTCTCCTCCCTCGTGCTTGATCACGCCGTCGAGTGCGTCAAGCCATTCTCTGGTTTCCTGGGGATCCGGGTCTTTGTAGTAGGCACACATGATAAATCCTTGGTTTAAGGTAGTGTTTGCAGAAATCTAAAGTAACTCCAACTATCTGTATCATTTCCCTAAATATCAAGTCCGGGGAGTTGAAAAACCGATTCCACACCGGTAGATTTGCACTTTCCACGGATTTTCCGAGCCGCTGCGGTTATCTGCTCAGTTGCCGGTCTCTGACAAGTTTTTTTAAAATTTTCCTGGGGAACGCTGATGGAAATGTTTCTGCTCGCTGTCGCCTTCGTCTTTGGATTCCTGGTCAAACAGCTCGGCCTGCCGCCTCTGGTGGGGTTTCTCTGCGCCGGCTTCGCCCTCAACCTGCTGGATTTCGAATCGAGCCAGTTTCTTGAAGAGTTGGCCAATGTCGGCATCCTGCTGCTGCTCTTCAGCATCGGCTTGAAGGTCCAGATCAAAAAACTTTTTGAAGCGCAGATCTGGGGAACCGCAAGCCTGCATATGGTGATCACCACCGCACTATTCAGCATCCTGCTCAAGGCGCTGGGCTGGCTGGGGATTTCATATTTCGGCGGAGTCAGCGGCGCCACCGCTCTGCTTTTGGCCTTTGCCCTGAGTTTCTCGAGCACGGTCTTTGCGGTAAAGATTCTGGAGGAGAAAGAGGAAATGACCTCAAAGCCGGGCCGCATTGCCATTGGCATCCTGATCATGCAGGATCTCTTTGCGGTTATTTTTATTACGTTTTCCAGCGGTACGCTGCCATCGCCGTGGGCCCTGCTGTTGGTGCTCCTTATATTTGTCAGAAAACCCCTGATGAAAATACTGAACCTCAGCGGTCATGGTGAACTGCTGGTCTTGCTGGCCTGCATCCTTCCTCTGGCGGGAGCGCAGCTTTTCGAATTAGTCGGTCTCAAACCGGATCTCGGTGCGCTGGTGCTCGGAATGATGCTGGCTGGAGGATCCAAGACGGACGAATTGGCTAAAGCCATGCTGGGGTTCAAGGATTTGTTTCTGGTTGGATTTTTCCTCACCATTGGCCTGGCCGAAATGCCCCATCTTTCCATGCTCGGAGTGTCCCTCTTTCTGGTCCTTCTGATCCCGTTTAAAACCATACTTTTCTTTCTGCTGTTGACCAGAATGCAGCTGCGCGCCAGAACTGCCCTGATCTCCTCGGCCACCCTTGCCCATTACTCTGAGTTCGGCCTCATTGTCGGAGCGGTCGGATATGCGAACGGATGGCTGAGCGGTGAATGGCTGGTGATCTTGGCTCTTACCCTCTCGGTTTCCATGATTGCGGCCTCGCTTATTGCACCGCTGATACCCGTGCTCTATTCTCGCTTCAAACTACTTCTCAAACGGTTCGAGACGGCCGAACGGTTGCCCGAGGATAGGGAAATCGATCTCGGTGGGGCCACGGTTGCAGTGCTGGGAATGGGCCGAATCGGCACGGCAGCGTACGACAACCTCAGGCAAAAATATGGAAAAACCGTGGTCGGGCTCGATTTCGACGAAGTCCGGATTGGGAGGCACGAAGCAGCGGGTAGACAGGTGATACACGGCGACGCCAACGACGAGGATTTCTGGAGCCGCGGGTTTGTCGATGGCCAGCGGGTTAATCTGGTGCTGCTAGCCATGTGCCACAACTCCAATGTCCGGGCCGCAAAAAAAATCAGCTCGCGCCATGACGCTGGTGTGGTCGGCGCCATCGTCGAATATGAGGATCAGATTCCGGCGCTCAAGAAAGCGGGTGTAACCTATGTGTTCAACGCCTACTCTGAAGCCGGTGCCGGGTTTTCAGAGCATATCTGTGGTCTGGTAAGCGAGCAGGGGCTTAAGGTTTAGCTTGCAGGCATGGAGCAGGGGAAGCATGAAGGTGCGCTCCCCCTGCCGTTGCTGCGGACGGCTATTCGAAGTCCTGAGCAAACAGTTCCGAATAGATCTTCTGGAATTCCCCAGATTTGATTGCTGACTTGATGTCCGCCGTGTTGGTATTGAACCAGGTGTGCATCGGATCGTTGGCAAAGAGCTCGTTGATGTAGTCATTCACTTCTTGATCACCCACGTGGCGTGCTTCGGGAATGAACTTGAAGTAAAAATTGTGAGCCACATCGTAGATTCCGTGCCACCAGGCATAGACGGGACCCATCATCGCTGCACCCATGCGGGCGCGGCGGCCCTCATGATGCCAGAGTTCCCAGTATTCCCACTCGAGATCGTTGGAGAAAGCGGCCTTGTTTTCCAGCAAGTTCTTGG
>JARFQM010000458.1 GCA_029287755.1 Desulfofustis sp.
GTCGATCAGCGACGTAATGCTCGGTGCCGCACCCTTTGTTTTCATGATAGGCATCATGATCGTGCTGCTGGTAATCTTCCCCGAGATAGCCCTCTATTTTACCCAGTTCGTCAATTAGGATTGCAATGCGTGAGTTGAGACCTCCAGTTACTACGGAGCCCTTCATGGTTAAGGAGAAGCCGGCCGCTGACGAAATGTTAGCAGCCCAAAACCAAGCTTAAAAAAAATAGTCGGGAGGATCAGTCACCCTGCTGTTCCCGGTCAGGCCCTGTGAGATAGAAACAGTTCCGGAGCACCCTTGCGTCAGCCGGGAGGGAAGATACAAATATCTGGAAAACAGCGACAATCAGCTCATTTTAGGCATCACTCCGAGGAGAGCCTGCGGAGATGTAAACGGGGGGCTCTGGTGCCGGTATGAGCAGGTATTTACCGAAGCAGTCATATCCCAGATAATCTGGAATGATAAAGAAAATTTAACCTGATGATGAGATTCAATAATGAAAAAAACAATTTTTCTGACAATTTCAATGCTCTCGCTGCTCTCCGCGTGCACCTGGGTTGAACTCACCTCCATGGGAAGTGAAATTAAACTTGTTGAGCAAAATGATGGTACACTTGCAACCTGTAAAAAGCTCGGCTCAGTAACCTCGATGGTGAAACATAAAATTGGCTCCTTTAATCGATCCGAGGAAAAAGTAAATGTGGAACTCGCGACAATTGCTCAAAATGAGGCTGCTGAGATGGGTGGCGACACTATTTCCGCAGAGGGCCCGAGTGACAACGGACGCAGGACTTTTTCCGTGTATAAGTGCATGGAATAATAAGTTTTCATAAACACCGAGAGTTCCTTTGCCCGGCACGCATCTATATGCCCTAGTGCTTGTTGAATGGTTTTAACCACACCAGCAGCTGCGGCAACAGGGTCAAAGAGGCAATAAGTGCTATAAACATAGCCAGACCGGTAAAGAGGCCAAAATAGATAGTGGGCCAGAAGTGAGAGAGTATCAGGATGGAAAAGCCTACGATAATGATCATGGAGGTGTAAAACATGGCATGTCCTATCGAGTTATGGCAGCGGTGCAGAGAACCGTAATAATCGCCGTCTATCTGGATCTCTTCTCTAAAACGATGGATATAGTGGATAGTGTTGTCCACTGCGATACCAATGCTGATGGCTGCGATGGTGATTGTCATCATATCCAGAGGAATGTCCAGCCAGCCCATCACCCCCAGTACGGCGCCAGCCGACAGCAGATTAGGGAACAAAGCAATAAGGGCAATGGTCAGCGACCGGAACAAAAATAGAAACATGATGAGCAGCGCCAGAGCAACCACTCCCAGTGTTTTGATTTGTGAAGCAAAAAGGCTCTGAAGCATATTGTTGTAGAGGACCATTGTCCCGGCCAGATGGACCTTGGTTTCATCGAGTTCGAGCTTATGAACGAGATCGTGTTTGAGTTCCTTGAGCAGGATATTTCTCTGCAGCGACTCCAGTGAGTCTATAATCCTTACCGTAAAGCGGACCTCGTTATTGTCGAAAGAAACGTACGGGGACAACAGCAGCTCTTTATATTTTTCAGGCAGTTTCGTATACAGAACCGCCATATCCAGGCTGTCCAGCGATTTTCCGTTATTGAGCCGCCTGCCTATTTTCAGAAGGGTCCCCAGCGACAACACTTTGCCGATCTCCGGCCTGCTCTCGAGATAGTCGTGTACGTCTTCGATGACTTCCAGACGATGGTCCATAAACCAATATTTCCCGCCATCATCCTTGGAAGCCCCCTCGTTCGAATCGGAGAAGAAATCCTCTTCTATCTCAAACTCATCGAATTCTTCATCTTCGCTGCCATCCTTCTCGAAGGTTTCAAATTGAACAATCACATCCAGAGGGGTGGTGCCTCCGAGCTTTTGGTCGATGATTTTCATGCCCTGGTATATTTCTGTCGACTCCTTGAAATAATCGATAAAACTGTTTTCTACCCGCAGCCTGGATACGCCTATGACGGTTAAAATACTGAAAATTACAGTCAAAACTAGAATCACAGTGCCGTAAGCTTCTGTTATGCGTCCCAGAAATTGGGTAAATGAAAAATTGAGAATTGTTTTTTGCGAAGGCGGCTTTGGCATTTTCATGAGCATCGCAGCTGCGGGGAAAAGCACAAAGGTCAGTAACAGCGATATCAGAATGCCGATACTCATCATCCAGCCAAAGTGTATTACCGGCTTTATGTTGCTCAGCATAAGCGAGGTAAATCCGGCAATGGTAGTAAGAACGGCGAACAGGCACGGTATGAATTTCGATTGAATGGTTCTGCTCAACAGGGTGCGGTAATCTGCTTCGGGGAGGGTCACCTGATATTCGCGAAAACGGACAATCAGATGAACGGCAATGGCCAGGGTGATTATCAGCTGCAGGGATATGAAATTAGATGAAATAACAGTGACATCCCAGGCAAAGGAGCCCAGAACGCCCAGCATTGCGATGACCGACAGAAAACAGCAGAGCATTGGTAAGAAAACCCATCGCTTACTCTTGAAAAACAGGCCAAGCATCAGAACCAGCAGCAGAAATACCCCCACGCCGAATATTCTCAGATCATTTTTGATATAGGTAATCAAATCATCTGCTATCATGCTGATACCGCCGAGAAAAAGCTGGCCGCTGCCACGGTTCTCCTCCATAATGGCTCTTACCGCCAGGATATTTTCGTGTTGGCTCTCCGTCAACGAGGCCTGCTGCGTCCTTATTTCACTGACGATGCGGGCATACTCGGCGGCCTCGTCAGGAGATAGTTGTGCCTTAAGTTTTTTATCCAGCAATTCATTTCTGGCGGTGACAAGCGTGCGATAGGCGGGGTCGATTTTGAGGTTAACGATAATCGCCGTGGTCTTTAGATCCCTGCTCACCAGAAGATCCCGATAAAAAGGGCTTTCAGATAATTCCGTTTTCGCCAGGTTTTTATCTATTGCCGGCGATTCAAGGGACGGAATTTTATTTTTTGAAAGCTGCTTAAATGAAACCGGAGGGCTTTCCAGCAGAGGAACATCCAGAATGGTGAGCACGGACTCCACTGCTTCCAGGCGGTTCAGAGAATCCCGCAGCCTCGCGATAGTGGCGAGATTTTCTGGGTCGAGAAGATCGCCGGATGTGGGGGTAAAAGCAATCAGTAAAAAGTCCTGAATTCCATAGCGCTTGTATATTTCACGGGCATAGCGCAAATCTTTATCGTTTTCCAGCAGCAGCGTTTCCGTGGAGGCGTCGATCCTGAAATTTCTGCTCTGGTATCCCAGTACTCCAACAACCAGAGAGAGAAGTACGATAGTCCAAATAGGCCGGTCGAGAACCCAGCCTGTATACCAGTGCATGAACCTACCCTTGTTATTGTCCATAAACCCCTGCAGTCCGTAATATTCCGCTAGTATGTATTCTGGAGAAAAATAATCAGCGCTTGACTGGCACTGATGCTCGAGCTGCACGTCCCAGTCTGTCTATGTGTCTGATGTTATACACCACACCCCACATTTGTTCAGGTAATAAACCACACAACACATTTAAAATGCGATGCTCAACTTTATACAGGTAAGCCTTCTCCTCGTGGGCGCCCTTCTCTCATCTGTCATGCCATCCTGACTGAGAGTGGGTGCCGCGCATCGAGGTCAATGCTTTCTTATTATCTTCCGGTTGACCAGACTCAAAGAAAAGAAACTTAACGCTAATTCTGATAATATACGCCCTGGAGAAATTTGGCCCGGTTAGAAATAGTGAGAAAACAGAGTTAAGCCTACATAAGGAGCTCGGACAGAATCATGAAGAGTACAACCCGGTTTCGCCATCTTCTGAACTCGCCTGACATCTTAGTGCTCCCGGGGGCACATGATGCCCTGACAGCCAGAATCATTAGCCAGTGCGGCTTTAAAGCCTATGTGGCCGGCGGCTATTCAGCAACTGCCGGGCTACTGGGTGCTCCAGATATCTCTCAGCTTTCCATGACCGAAATGGCTGATTTCTATGCCCGCCTCTCGGACGCGTCTCCCTTGCCAGTTCTCGCTGATGCCGATACTGGTTATGGGGGGCCGGCCAATGTCGTTCGCACCGTCAGGGCCTATGAGCGTGCAGGTGTTGCGGCCCTCTTCATCGAAGACCAGGTATTCCCCAAGCGATGCGGCCACATGGAAGGAAAGCGGGTTGTACCGCGAACTGAGTGGCTGGAGAAAATTAAGGCTGCACTCGATACCCGGGTAGATCACGACCTGGTAATCATGGCGCGAACCGATGCCATTGCGGTCGCAGGCATCGACGAGGCCCTTGACAGGGCCCGTTTAGCGCTCGAAATCGGCGCCGATCTATTGTTCATCGAAGCCCCGACAGATATCGAGCAGATGCGCCGCATCTGCTCAGAATTGGCTGGTTTGACGCTGGCAAACAACGTCGAAGGGGGCAAGACGCCCTTCCTGTCCGCCCCGGAATTACAGGACATAGGCTACGCCGCGGTGGCGTACCCGGTTTCCGCCACCTACACCATCGCCAAGGCCGTGCAGGAGTTGATGGCCGCTCTGGCCAGCGACGGGACAACCCTGAGCATGGCTGAGCGCATGGTGAGCTTCGAAGAGTTTAACCGTACGGTGGGTCTGGATGAAATTCGTGCTCAGGAAACAGCCTGTTCGGTTTTCGCCAAATCGATTTGTGACAGCAGTGGTTGAGAAAAGTTGTTCATTTTTTTTTTGAGCTATGGTTAATCTACATACCTCCAGTGGCACGGGGGTGTTCTGAGAGAAGATGTTTTACCTCTGCTTACTTCGCTTGAGCGCAGTGACACAGGGATAGTCAAACAACAGTGAATTCGCACTTATGAAAGTGCGGGCAACTAAGTAACCTACGCAGTCAAACTTCAAACCCGGGAGGAGATTCGTTATGAAAATGATGCGCCTGATGAGCTTATCAATTCTTACCGTTGCACTGGTATGTCTGGGGCAAACTGTGAGAGCCCAGGACAAGCCGATTGAAATCGTTTTTTCGACCTATATGCCAACTTCGTATCCTTATCTGGTACAGCCGCTGCAGGATTTCATTACCTATGTGGAAAAAGAAACCGGCGGGAAAGTGAAGTTTAAATTTTTCCATTCCGGGCAGCTCTACAAAGGCAAGGAGGAATTCGCCGCCCTGGAACGAGGCGATATCGACATGGCCGCCCCCAATGATCTTTATCTGACCGGGATCATACCCAATACTGGAATCAGTAATTTGCCTTTTTTGTGGGAGACCCCGGCCAGCATGCAGAAAAGTCTCGATGCCGGCCTCTGGGACCTGGGCATCAATCAGAAATTCGAAGAGCATAACGTGAAAGTGCTGGGAACCGCAGCCGGCGGCCCGTATCAGATTTATTCCAAGGGCTTTGAGGTGAAATTGCCCGCCGACTTCAAAGGTCAGAAGTGGGCCGTATCGGGCAGCACGGCAAGTAAAGCGGTAGAATTGATGGAGGGGAGCCCGACTACAATGAGCTCTGGTGAACTGTACCTGGCTTTGCAGCGCGGCACCATCAACGGTACCACCCGCCCCCTGATTACCGGACTTGGGCGCAAATTATACGAGGTGGTGGACAACCTGGCGGTCACCAACATGGCCTATTTTACTTGTGTTTTAGCGATTAACAAAAGCAAGTGGGAAAGTCTGCCGAAAGATGTTCAGGAAGTAATGATTGAAGGCGGTAAAAAGCGCGACCAGCAGCAGCTGATGATGCTGGAGGAATTCATGGCAGATGCCGTCAATCAGTACAAGGAAAAAGGCGTCAATGTTCATATTTCCAGTCCGGAAGAGCTGGCTAAATTCAAAGAGGTAATGATCCCCGTGCATGAGTGGTGGTTGACCAAAGTGCCGGACGGGAAAAAATACCTTGATTTCATCGCCCAGAACAAATGATTCGCACTATCTTCTTTTGAGATGTTGAAAGCGGCCGGATAGCGGGGCGATACTCCCGGTATCCGGCTTTCTTCCCGGCATCGTAACACAGATAAAGGAGCCATTTGCACAACGATATTCCCAGCGACATGAAGAATTTTCTGCATCCGTTATTCAACTGCTTCGAGCGCATCAGCCGTCTTGGTGCGGTCCTGGCCGAGATCTGCCTGGTGCTGCTTTTAATTCTCGTCTTTAATGAAGTGATTGCCCGCTACCTTCTGAACAAACCCACGCTCTATTCGGTCGAACTCAGCGAGTATCTGCTCTTGTTCGTTGCCTTCATGGCTGCCGGCTGGGTGATGCAGAATGACCGGCATGTGAAGATGCACTCCGTGGTGAATCTCATGCCGGAAAAAGTCAGACACGTGCTCGATATCTGCACCTCAGCCATTGTTCTTGTATTTTGCCTGATTCTCGTCTGGGAGGGAGCTAAATCGTCGTTAATGGCTTTTGCCGGGGGATATCACTCGAGTTCCCTGCTCAATGTACCCCTGTGGATTCCCTATGCCATCATCCCGATCGGCTCTCTCATACTCACACTCCAGGTTCTGGTTCGCATCGTCAGGCTGATATGGCCGCCGATCAGTTCGGATAACCCGTAAGCAAAAGGAGTAACGTGGATTCTGTCACTATCACCCTCATCGTAATAAGCGGTTTTTTACTGCTGCTCTTCCTGGGAATGCCGGTTTTCGGCGCCCTGGGCATGTCCAGTGTTGCCGGTATTCTGCTTGTTCAAGGTGTGAGAGGGCTTGGGGCCGTACCGGGAGTTATTTATGACAGGCTTACCGTTTTTCCCCTGGTCGCGGTTCCGCTCTTTATCCTTATGGGAGAAATAATTTTCCATTCCGGCATAGGCTCAAACATTTTTACGGCAACCAACCGGTGGTGCAACCGGCTGCCGGGCTCCATGGGCATGGCCAGTGTTGCCGCCTGCGCCATTTTCAGCGCCCTGTGCGGGGTGAGCGTTGCCGGGGCTGCAACCATCGGCAGCTTTGCCATCCCTGAAATGCTGAAACGCGGCTACAATAAATCTCTGGCCACCGGCTGCGTCGCCGCCTCTGGTGGCCTGGCCCTGCTCATTCCACCGAGTGTCGCTCTTATTTTGTACGGTGTTGTAGGCGATGAATCGGTAGGCAAATTATTTATTGCCGGGATAATACCTGGAATCGTGCTGGCCGGCCTGATGATGGGCTATATCTTCATAATTGGTGTGGTCAGGCCGGAACTTGCTCCACGCAGCACGGAGGACGTAAGCTGGAAAATGAAATTTGACGCCCTGATCCAGATCTGGCCGGTGTTGCTGCTCATTATTCTGGTGCTCGGCAGTATTTACAAGGGGATTGCCACCCCGACAGAAGCCGCTGCTGTCGGTTGTGTCGGTGCACTTATCCTTTCCTACTTCAAGAAAAAACTCGATTGGAAAACTTTTAGAAACATACTGAGATCGACAATAAACACCAGCACCATGATCATGTTGATCTTTGCCTCGGCGCTGCTGTTCGGGTACGTACTCACCCGTCTCCAGGTACCGCAGGAACTGGCTTCCTATGTGGCAACCCTGGATATGCCCAACTGGGTCATCCTGCTCTGTATCTTTGCCCTGCTGTATATCATGGGCATGTTCATGGATGTGGTGTCGGTAATTTTGATCAGCACACCCATCCTGCTGCCGATCGTGCTGCAGATGGGGTACTCGAGCCTCTGGTTCGGCATCGTAATGGCTATTGCCTGCGAAATCGGCACGGAAACACCTCCTGTTGGCCTGAATCTCTTCGTCATAAAAGGGGTGTCTCCGCCCTCTGTTTCACTCATGGATATCATTCGCGGCGCCATTCCTTTTGCGCTGGTCGAAACGGTAGGGCTGATAATTTTCGTCGTCTTCCCCGGGTTAGTCCTGTGGCTGCCAAATCTGGTACAATAATCAACAAAAACAAGGATCGTCGTTAGGTCTTGGGAAATGATAACAGCAAAAAGCAGTGCCCAAAATTATCAGGTGTTTTTCACTGACGGGCTCCACCATGGTGTGGCGGACACCACGGAAGACAAGGGAGGCGGCAACAATGGCTTCCGGCCCCATGATTTGCTGGAGGCTGCCCTGGCCACGTGCCTGAATATGTGGCTCAGCATGTGTGCCAACAATCATGGTATACCTGTTGCCCAGGTAGAAACCAGAGTGTCACTTGACAGATCCCGGTCCGACGAAGTCATTGTTAATTATTCGATCGACATCTCGGGTTCTCTATCCGGTTCTGAAAAACAGAAATTATTAGCTGCAGCCCAGACCTGTCCCGTGCACAAAACCTTAGCGAAAAAGCTCACCCTGAAGGCAGTCTGACTGGTCTTGACTCAGGACGGTGTAATTGGCGAAGGCTTCCCGACAGCAAGGATCGGCACGGTTTAGCTAAAAATGAGTTGTCAGCGACGGCGCAGGTCTATCTCATGATGAGCTCGGGCTCGATGGCAGACCAAACTTCGATGCCCTTTGAACTGGAAAGAGAATCCTCTGGGCTGTTGCTGATGACCAGCCCTGCGGCAGCCTTTGGCTATGGGTCTATCCTGTGGGGGCTCAGCTTGGTGTAGTCAAACTCCACGCCGATGCCCGGCTGATTCGGGGCCACCGCCATCCGGTCTTCGACCACCAGCGGCCGCCTGGTGTATTCATCAATAGGAAAACTGTGCACCTCAAGCCAGCCGCTGTGCGCTTGCGAGGCGAGCAGGCTGACATGCAGTTCCTGCATGCCGTGGGAGCAGACAGGGATATTGTAGTGGTCGGCAAGCTTCGCCACTTTGAGCCAGCCGGTAATACCGCCGCAGTTGGAGGCATCGGGCTGGATAAATGACAGTTTCGCCTGCTCGAAGGCATAGCCAAATTCATAGATGGTGTGCAGATTTTCACCCATGGCCAGGGGCATTCCGGTCGCTTCGGCTATCCTTGCATAGCCCTGATAATCATCGGGAATGGTCGGCTCTTCGAACCAGTATATGTCGTATTTATTGAACTGTTTTGCAGCTTCAATGGCCTGCTCGACGCTCATTGAATAGTTGGCGTCGACCATGAAGGTGATATCGGGACCGATAAGGCTGCGGACTTCGCGTATTCTCTCCACATCCTGGGTAAGTTCAGGCTGCCCGATTTTTATCTTCACTCCGTTGAAACCGCGCTCCAGATACCCGCTTATACTGGCGAGCAGCTTGTCGAGGCTGAAGTTCAGATCTATCCCCCCGCAGTAAGCGCGGGCCCTGTGGTCATGGCCTCCGGCCACCTCGTAAAGGGGTTTCCCCAGAGCCCGGCATTTGAGGTCCCAGAGGGCTATGTCGATGGCCGAAATGGCAAAGGAGGAGATGCCGCCCCGACCCACATAGTGGATATAATATTCCATGAACTCGACTAACTGATCAATCCGGGTGCCATCCCTGCCGATCAGCACCGGTGCCAGATCGTTATCGATCATGGCCTTGATCGCTCTGCCGCCCCGGCCACCGGTATAGGTATACCCTTCACCTGTGCTGCCGTCTTCAAGTTCGATGGTGACGATGATCAGCTCGAAATGGGTATGGTCTCCATGCTTGGCGTCAGTCAGCACCTCGGCCAGCGGTACTGCGTAAAGCGAGGACTGAACCGTCTTTATAAGATTTTTTGGGGTCGACATAGTCTGCTGGGTTTGCCGTTATTGTGTGCCGTAGAGGCTGTTTACCAGGGCCGTGAGGTGGACCACAGGGATGTCCTGCTGCCTGGCGGCCATGGCGCTTTTGAGCTGCATCAGGCAGCCGGAGCAGGTGGTGGTGATCAAATCCGGCTTCAGGTCGATGATCTTTTCGGCCAGGTTGTCTCTGATTGCCGCCGACAGCTCCGGAGCCCCGACGTGAAACAAACCGCCCTGCCCGCAGCACTGGGGGCCATCCTCGAGTTCCAGCAGCGTAACGCCGGGTAAGGAACCCAGCACTTTCCTCGGCTCTTCAGTGATGCCCGCTTCGTTTCGCATGTGGCAGGGATCGTGGTAGAAGACTTTAAGCCGCTGCCTGCGTTCATCTACCGCAACCGTCTCGTCTTTGAGCAGCGCCTCGAGAAAGACGCTTATCTCGACGACCCGTTCGCTGACCAGTTGTGCCCGTGCCTTCCAGGCGGGATCATCGGCGAGCAATGTCCCGTAGGAGGCCAGATGGGCATAGCAGGACCCGCAGGAGACCAGGATCGGCCCCTCACTAAGTTCCAGGGCCCCGATGTTGGTTTTCGCCAACCGCCGGGCCTCGTCCTTTGCGCCGGAAGCCAGCGTTGCCAGCCCGCAGCAGCCGAGACCGTCAGGAGTCACCAAGCCGCAGTCGTAGCGGCGCAATACCATGGAGATGGAGTCAATTATCTCGGGGTAGAGATAGCGGGCGGCACAGCCGGGAAAATAGATTATCTGAGCAGCGGCCCCATCTGATCTTTCCTGTTTTAGCGGAGAAACAAGTAGCTCCGACGGTGCCGGAGTCTGGGCAAACAGGGCGAGTCGAAGCCGCAGGCCACTGGCCGGCGGCAGCCTTCTGAAAAGCATATCCGCCGCCGTTTTGCCGAGCACCCGGGCGGCACCGAGCAGTTCCGGTCGATTCAGTGCTTTTCTGGCCAGATACTTCTGGTAGCCGTGTTCACCATAAAGCCCCGAAAACGTCGAGCGCGCCTCGATCACCTCGTCACTGATGTCGATATGCTGCGGGCAGACCTCGGAGCAGGCGCCGCAGAGCAGACATTTTGCATAGATGTCCTCGAACACCGGTCCGGGCCGCTGATCCTTGAACACTTCGGCCAGGTGCTGCTTGCCGCGGGCGCTGTAGATCTCGTTGCCGCTGGCCCTGAACACCGGGCACACCGGAGTGCAGGCCCCGCATTTGGCACAACGTTTGGCGGTCGGCGGGGAACGTTCGGGGGGATTAGTGGCGGCCATCTATCTGTCCCAGAGCAAATATGCTTTGATGAAACTGTCTATGGACCCGTTGAGCACCGCGTCGACATTGCCCATCTCGTGATCGGTGCGGTGATCCTTGATCATCCGATAGGGCTGCAGCACGTAGGATCTGATCTGACTGCCCCAGCCGATCTCCTTTTTCTCTCCATGCAGACTCTGCTGCTCCTCCGCCTGGCGCTGACGCTCCTGCTCGTAGAGCTGGGCGGAGAGCATCTTCATGGCCATGTCCTTGTTGCGGTGCTGGGAGCGCTCGTTCTGACACTGGACCACGATGCCCGAGGGCAGATGGGTGATGCGGATAGCCGAGTCGGTCTTGTTGACGTGCTGTCCCCCGGCCCCGCTGGCCCGATAGGTATCGATCCTCAAGTCCTTTTCATTGATATCTACCTCAACGGTATCGTCGAGTTCCGGCATCACCATCACCGAGGCAAAGGAGGTATGCCTCCTGCCGCTCGCATCAAACGGCGATATCCTGACCAGACGATGGATGCCCACTTCCGAGCGCAGATAGCCATAGGCGTGTCGTCCTTCAATAAAGATGGTCACACTTTTTACCCCGGCTTCATCGCCGGCCAGGTAATCGAGAAACTTGGTCTTGAAACCCTTCTCTTCGGCCCAGCGCAGGTACATGCGCAGGAGCATGTCGACCCAGTCCTGGGCCTCTGTACCGCCTGCCCCGGCATGAATCGAGATCATCGCATTGGCGGAATCGTGCTCACCGCTGAACATACATTCCAGCTCGGTCTGATCGATCTCTTTCTCTATAACGGCCAGATTGTCGGCCACCTCCGCCTCGGCTTCAGGGTCCTTCTCCTCGACCGCCATCTCCAGCAACAGGTGCGCCTCCTCTATCTCCGACCAGGATTCCTCCCAGCTTTTGATTGCCTCCTGGAGCTGTCCAAGCTGTTTCTGAACCTTACGGGCGGCCTCACCATCCGACCAGAAATCGGGTGCCAGCGTCTGCCGCTCCAGCCGCTCGACTTCCTCTTTTTTAGCGGCTAAGTCAAAGATGCTCCTTCAAGGCCAGCATCCTGCCTTTCATATCGTTGAGTTTCTGAAACGATAACGCTGCTCCGCTTTCCTGTGCCATCTCGATCCTCCGATACGTTGCATGGATCGTGTTATTTCACTGTGCTGGCGAAAATCGATTGACTACCGATGTGCGCCTCTGTTTCTTCGCCTCAATGAGACTATAATAAGCACGACTGCCGCCGCTCCGCAAATCGGCGCAAACCGATAGCCGGCTCTGACAAAATAGGTCTCGCCGTCCAACAGCGGCACAGCCAAGGCCGCCGCCCACTCGACAAACATGTCCGACTCACTCAGTACCCGTCCCAGCGGGTCGATAAAGCCGGATATCCCGGTATTGGCCGAACGTACCAGCGATCTTCTGGTCTCGACGCTGCGGTAGACGGTCATTGCCCAGCTCTGGTGCGGGGCACTCGATTTACC